>NZ_REBN01000262.1 GCF_007692705.1 Mongoliibacter sp. | reverse complement strand
CTCTATCCTCTCAGTAACATCTCTGCCAAATGCATAGACAAGCCCTTCTTCCCCAAAAATTTCTGATGATTTCCAGGAAATCCATTTGTATTCGCCTGACTTGCATCTATACCTGTTGAGAAAATTATCGGCCTTCCTTAACCCGGACACGGTCTCTCTATACTCCTTATTGGTAGTGTTCAAGTCTTCAGGATGGAGAAATTCAAAAAATGGCCTAGAAGTAATCTCTTCCGCTGTGTACCCCAAAAGCTGACAGAAAGCTGGATTAACTTTTCTGAAGTGACCCGATGCATCTGCCACTGCAAGAATATCAGGAGCATTGTCAAACAATTGATTGAGTTCTTCCTGTTGTTGTTTTCTTATAATTTCTGCGCCAAGAAAATGCTCCAAAGACTTAAGGTACATCTTATAGTAAAATTCCTGCTTTCCGGAATTTTTACTCCCCAACATCAATATGGCTACCACTTCGCCATTATAGAATAATGGTATAGTGGAAAGCATTCCCAATTTTAGATGCTTGATACCTTCGGCTCTTATGAATTCATTTTCGATTTGTTTTGCTTCAAGGTTTAAAGCTTGTTTGGTTTTCCATACTTTTCCAGGCAACCCTTCTCCAAAATTAAATTTTCTTTGAGTTTTTGTTGAAATATAAAACCTTCTTAACTCTTCTGAACTCTCAAGATTTGAATATAGTTGTAAGCTTAATCTATCTTTACTGACCATCCAGATTTCAGCAAAATTACAATCACACATATCTGATAAGTATTCCAAACTTTTTTCCAAAGCCAGGATAGTTTTCTCTTCATTTTTGAAAAAATATCCAATGTCAGATAATAGTTTATTTTTGATTGTTTCCTTCTTTTGATGAGAGATATCACGTATCGATCCAATCATTCTTATTGGTTCTCCACTATCATCCCTCACAAGATAGGCGACCTCTTCGACAAAGAAATAAACGCCCTTACTGTCCAAAAACCTGAATTCATTAGTCCATTTGACCTGTTCTTTATCGGCTAAAAATAGATTCCATCTATTCTTTTCTTTTTCAGCATCTAAAGGATGCACTAACGCAATCCAGTCTTTCAGTTTGAATACCTTGTTATCAAAGTCATGCCCAAATATTCTTTCAAAACTTTCTCCCCAAGTGAATATATCTGTCCTTATGTCCCATTCAAAAATTGCTTCATTGGAGGCTTTTTGGATGTAATTATAAAGCTCATAGTTGGCTTCCAGTTTTTTCTGTATGCTCACCAAATCAGTGACATCTGTGCTGTTAATGACTATCCCACCTATAGTAGGATCTTTGAATAAATTTGTGGCTGTACTTTGCATCCACCGCCAACTGGAATCTTTGTGTTTTACCCGGTAAGGGTGAGCGGTAACTCTTTTTTGGACAAGTATAAGCTTAAATGTATCTTTTATTCTATCCAAATCATCTGGATGTATCAAAGAGAATGACGAAGTTGACATCAATTCCCCTTCGGAGTAACCTAGGTAATACAGGTGGTTCGGACTTACAAATTTATAGTTGCCTTCATTATCCAAGATCACAATGAGGTCTGAACCCTCCTTCATCATTGTTTTGAAACGCTCTTCACTTTTTCTGATTTTTTTCTGCGCTTTACGCTTTTCGGTAACGTCAATTGCAGAAATGAAAATGCCCAAGGTCTCCCCTGATTTATTTTTCGCTGGTTTATGGGTGAAGTCATATATCAAAAGTTTTCCTTCAGGAGAAAGGATTTTTGATTCTGTTGTCACAAATTCACCTTGGAGTACCTTTTCGTACATTAAAGTGAGCTTTTCTCTGTGTTTCTCTTTAGCGAGATCTAGGAAATTGTCCAGTTTGGAGACATGCTTTCCATACAAGTGAAAATAGTTTTCCTCAAATTTTTGGTTGAAAGAAATGATCCTAAACGACTTATCCAGAATGACAAATGCCTCGTCGGTATTGTTGAGCATCAAATTGATCTCAAATACTTTTTGCTGCAGATCGCCGATGTCCAATCCGACACCATACAGACAGGGTTCGTTCTTGTAGTAGGTAAAGGAGGCAGTAAAAAGATGGGGAAAAAGCTCGCCTTCTTTACTCAGGATATTGGCATCTATACTAGCTTTTCCCGTTTTGAATGCGGTTTCAATTTTCTGATTGATTTTTTTCTGTTCTTCTTTTGGGAAAAAATCCAATGGGCGAAGCTTGATGATTTCAGCGTTGTTATACCCAGTGACTTGATTGACTTTATTATTCCACAGGATCATTTTGCCTTTCTGATTGAAAAGGAAAAAGACTTCCTGAAGGTTGTCTATAAGGTTTTCAATTAACAAACTGTCCAGTCTTTCTTCTGACATTAGAAAAATGGGCTAAGTTTTTTGGGTTTACTTTTAATCTAATGTATAAAAAACCTCGAATTATTTCTTTTTTATTTCATTTGATTTTCAGAATTGCGCTTTTGATCAATATTAGGAAAGGCCTTAAGTTTTTCAAAATTTAGGAATTAATTCAACATTTCCATGTTCATAAACTGGAAGTACAAAAAGTATTTTATTGGCTTCTACTAAATCTCACTTATAAAATCCATCAATTTTTATTTCCAAAAGCTTTCATTGGCTTACAGTATAAACTAAGGGTTATTTTTTTAGATACTTATCATTCAGCCCTTTTCGCTCTAAAATCATAGGTTTGATTTTTTCCAACCGAGATTGTTGAGTGGCTTCTCTTTTGGCTGAATTGATATGGTCCAAATATTCCTTCTGCTTGTAATTACTGAGTGATTCAAATGCCTCTTTAAGCCTTAAATCTGCTCCAATTGCTTCTCCCAATAAGCCATTGATTTCTATTTTGTCTGATTTTTCAGTAACCCATCTTTTGCCTTCTTTTTCATTCTGTATAGCTTCCTTAACGTACCTTAATACAAGGTCTTCCTTGATTTCTTTCAGACCATTGAATCTCCATTGTCTGAGAGCCTTGGTTTTATTTTCTTGCGCATTTATAAATACTTCCTCCTCATCAGTGAGAAACACCCCATTATAAAACCATAGGCCTACATAGTTTTTAAAACCGCAGATGCCAACGATGTTCTGACCATTGAAAGTGTAGACATCTATGCCCCATTTTATACAGTGTTTCATTTCAGTCTTTTTCATGATTTCATTGAGAAAGGTGATTTCTTGACTCCAAGGTTTTTCGACGATCATATCAATCAAGTTTAGATACTGAGCAATATATCAAATTCACCATCATTTCTTTATCAAGACTTTACAGTTCATTGCTTGTATGCTTCAGGACGCTGTAAGGAGTAGTCATAATTGTCCTGATATACTTTAGCCAACTGAAGCAGTTTGGCCTCTTCAAAATAATTTCCAAGAAAAGTGAGGCTTGTTGGGTGCCCTTCTTTGTCGAAACCATTGGGTAGGCTGAGTGCTGGATGACCTGTAAGATTTGTGATAAGCATCTGTTTTCCTCCAAAAGTTGGTGAAATAATAACGTCATAATCCTTGAAAAGCTGATGGATCTCTTCAATTAATAACCGCCGGTGACGGTTTGCCTGGATGTATTCTACGGCAGGAATCAATCGAGATTGCCGAAGTGAATTTGCACGGGATCCTTTATCCTGTTCCACCATTTTGCGGTGGCCGTTATTGATGATCAATTCATCAAAGAATGCCCCGGATTCAGCACGAAGGATGATGTCAAATACTTCAAACGGGTAGTTGTTTGGTAGCTGTATTTCTTCAAGAGTCAGTCCTAGAGCCTTTAATTCTTCCAAAGATCTTTTATTATTACTGTTGTTAAGGAGTGAATCAGCATTGAATTGATCTTCGAGGTAACCTATTCTTAAATTTTGAATATCAGGCTTATAATTGAATTCAAATGAAGTGGTTTTAGAGCTACGGTCATTTTGGTCTTTGCCCCTGATGAAATCGTAGACAATGGCACAGTCTTCAGCGCTTCTACAGATAGGACCAACCTTGTCCATACTCCAAGACAGCACCATAAATCCTGACTTGCTAACTGCTCCAAAGGTAGGCCTGAGTCCAGTACTTCCAGTCCGTGTAGAAGGTGATATGATGGAGCCAAGTGTTTCCGTTCCGATTGAAAATGCGACCAATCCTGCGGCAGTAGCTGATCCTGAACCAGCGGAGGAACCTGTTGCGCCTTGTGTCAAGTCCCATGGATTTTTGGTTTGCCCACCAAACCATACATCTCCACGTGCAAGACTTCCAGAAACGAGTTTCCCCAAGAGTACAGCCCCTGCATCCTCCAACTTGAGGACAACACTTGCTTTATGATCAATGATTTGCTCCTTGTAAGGTGCCGCACCCCAGGTGGTTGGATAGTCGGGTACTGAAGCTAGGTCTTTGACACCATAGGGGATACCATGAAGAATTCCCCTGTAGATACCATTTGACATTTCCTCATCAGCTTTTTTTGCCTGGTCCAAGGCCAGTTTTTCGGTAACTGTTATAAAAGCCTTAAGTGTGGCATCGTATTGTCTGATACGCTCAAGAAAAATGGTGGTCAGGCGATGGGATGTCAATTGTCCAGACCTGAGCAAAGAGGCCAACTCAGGGATGGACAAAAAGGCGATTTCCTCATCACTTTCAGGTAATACAATATCATCGGGAATAGGCCAAACTGAAGGTTGATTTTCAGCAGGGAATTTAAAGTCATTTGGAAAAGGGTCAAAAGTAAAAGCGGGTTCCACAGCAAAGTCCAAAGAGTATTTTCTCATACTTTCATAACCCTCCTTGTTGCGCTCCAAGTAGCTGATCATAGTGTCTATTTCACCTTTTTCAAAGTCAAGTTCAAACAAACTAAGAGCGCTCCTGACATCCGATCTTTTGATTTTTTTGCCTGCCTCTGCGATGACGAAGCCTAAAGCAAAGCCTGCCAAAAGCAGTAACCATCCGTATTTCTTCATGTAGAAAAGTATAAAAAAAGACTGAAAAGCCCCCTTAAAAAATCATTCATGGAAGCATTTCGGTCTGAATGGTTAAAAAGCAGGCAGTAACCTAACCCCTGAAGTCTACTTTTTTATGCGCACCATCACAAAAAGGTTTGTTTTGGGAACTACCGCATCTGCAGAAGGCTGTAGTTTTGAATTTTTTCTCTGATGTTCCATCTGCATATTTGACTTCAATGTTTCCATAAACCATCAAAGGGCCGTTGGGCATGACTTCGGCAAGTTGTTCTTTATGCTCGGATTCTACCTTTGGCTTTTCCTCACCTTCATTCATATAAAACCCAAGAGCTCCGGAAGGGCACTGTTTTACCTGATGGATAATATCTTCTGTAGATGAACCTTCTATGTTAATCCAGGGCTTTTCATCTGGTTTAAAAACTTTAGGCAATCCTTTCACGCATATACCCGAATGTATGCACTTCTCAGCTTGCCAGATTACTGTAACTTCTCCGTTGGAATATTCTTTCTTTTTCATTGCTTACGATTGATTTAAGTGAAAAAAGGCTATCGATAGACTTGATAGCCTTTTTGAAATTTACAAAAATTTACTTTTAAAGACCATCAGCTTGGTTCTGGTCATTTCATGCATGGAGTAGGGGATGCCGCCAAGTCCTTCACCTGAGGTATCTCTGCCGCCAAACGGCATCCAATCAGCCCGGAAAGCTGTATGGTCATTTACCATTACTGCCGTCGCATTTAATTTTTGGACGGTATCCAAAGCTATATTTACATCTTGAGTAAAGACAGCAGCCTGAAAATGATAGTCAAGGCTGTTTGCCAATCTAATGGCTTCTTCCCTGTCGGAGTAGCTGTATACACATACTACTGGGCCGAAAATTTCTTCTCTAGAGACTTTGCTTTCATGGCTTGGATTCCATAGAACTGTGGGCTCATAACATGTGTCGGAAATGCGTTCACCACCACAGAGTATTTCAGCTCCTTCTTTTTTTGCCTCATTTACCCATTCTTCAAGCCTATCAACTTCCCCAGTGCGGATGAGTGGTCCTACTTCAGTATCTTTTTCCAAAGGATCTCCTACTTTTAAACTACGGGCCCCTTTGGTAATTTTTTCAGCTACTTCTTTGGCGATGGAATCATGGACAAAAACTTTCTGAACGGATACACAGACTTGTCCAGCATGGTAAAAACCTCCTTTTACTATCGCCGGAATCATGTCTGCTAGGTCTGCATCTTTTTCTACGATGACTGGAGCCGCACCTCCGTGTTCCAAAGCACAGCGCGTACCCGGAGCAAGTTTGGATTTGAGCATCCAGCCTATTTTGGCAGAACCAATAAATGACAGGTAATTGACTCTTTTATCTGTAGCGAGTTTTTCTGCCAGGTCATTCTCCACCAAGACCATCTGTACCCAGCCCTCAGGTACGCCAGCTTCCTTCAAAATGTCCATAAAAGCAATACAAGATAGTGGTGTGTTGGAAGCTGGTTTTACGATTACAGGACAGCCAGCTGCAAATGCTGTAATGGTTTGGTGGACAATCAAATTGAGTGGATGGTTAAACGCAGACAAAGAAACTACTACACCAATAGGTTCACGAGTGGTAAATGCCAACCTGTTGGCAGTAGCTTCTGTCAGACCCATAGGGATTTGTTTTCCCGAGAGCCTTCCAATTTCTTCGGAGGCTATTTTGACACCATTGATGGCACGTAGGACTTCCACCTTAGAGTCTTGGTAGGGCTTACCTCCTTCACCTGCCGCTGTTTTGGTCAATTCCTCTATTTTATCCTGCATTAGATGGCGCACTTTTTCTAAGATGTCGATGCGCTTGTGTGCTGGAATCCATTTGGACCTGTCTAAAAATAAGCCATGTGCTTTTGATAATATTTTTTCTACATCTTTTTCTCCTATCAATGCCAATTCTTTAATGAGGCTATTGTCGTAAGGAGAAAGTACTTTTATAGTTTTTATATCGCTCATAATTTTTCTGCTTTTTCTTTTAACATTACATTTAAAATAGGATGGTTTAAGGAATAATCTACGGGTAGATCAATCAGGTGCACAGCCGGAGTGTTAAGACATTCTTCCAAAATCTTCTGAAAGTCACTGTCGTTTTCTGGCCTGTGTCCTTTTGCACCATAACTTTCTGCATACATTACAAAGTCAGGGTTTTTGTAATCAAGGCCAAAATCTTCAAACCCCATATCTTCCTGTTTCCATTTGATCATGCCATAAGCACTGTCATTGAGTATGATCACTGTCAAATGAAGGCCAAGTCGTACGGATGTTTCAATCTCCTGTGAATTCATCATGAAACCACCATCACCACAGACTGAGATCACATTTTTACCTGGATTAAGAATTTTGGCCATCATTGCTGAAGGAAGTCCAGCCCCCATGGAAGCTAAGGCATTATCAAGAAGAAGGGTATTCGGCTGATAGCACGTGTAATTCCTTGCAAACCAAAGCTTGTAAATGCCATTGTCCAAAGTGACAATATCCTCAGAAGCGAGTTTGTTTCGTAATAGATTGATTAGCCTTTGGGGAAGCATAGGGAAACGTTCATCTTCAAAATATTTAGATAGGTGCCCAGCTACTTCTTTTTTAATTTTCTTGAAAAACGAAAAATCCCAGCTATCCTGAATTTGGATGCCTTCTCCCAACTTGTTGACACTGCTTGTGATATCCCCTACTACGTTCAGCTGTGGAAAATACACGGGATCGACTTCTGCTGGTGAGAAATTGACATGTATGACTTCCTTCTCCCCTTTTTTCATGAAAAACGGAGGTTTTTCTATCACATCATGCCCAACATTGATAATCAGGTCTGCGGCATCAATGGCAGCATGCACGAAATCATTGGAGGAAAGTGCTGCTGTGCCCAAATATTGCTGGTGTCTTTCGTCAATGACTCCCTTGCCCATCTGCGTAGTGAAGAAGAAAATGCCCGTTTTGTCTACAAATTTCCCCAAAGCATCGCAGGTAACTTTTCTGTTTGCACCTGCGCCAATGAGCAAAAGAGGCAATTTAGATTTGTTAATCATTTCCACTGCCTTAGATACAGCTCTGTCATCTGGTTTGGGAATGATGTGGCCTACTACATCAAACACCAAATCCTCACATTCTTCCTGGGCTATGTCTTCCGGAAATTCCAAGTGCACTGCACCTGGTTTTTCTTCTATCGCAATTCTGAAAGCCTCTCTAACCTGTGAGGCGATATTATTGGAGTTAACAATCTGTTTGGTGTACTTGGTAACCGGCCTCATCATGTCGACCACATCAATGATTTGGAAACGTGCCTGTTTGCTTTTTTTAATGGGTTTCTGGCCTGTAATCATCATCATAGGCATTCCCCCAAGCTGTGCGTATGCTGCAGGGGTAACCAAATTAGTAGCCCCAGGCCCCAAGGTGGCGAGGCAAACTCCTGGCTTTCCGGTCAGTCTGCCATAGGTTGCTGCCATGAAGCCAGCGCCCTGTTCATGCCTGTTGACTATAAGCTTTATCGAGGAATTTTTAAGAGACTGCAAGAAGTCAAGGTTTTCCTCTCCTGGGACTCCAAAAATAAATTCTACGCCTTCATTTTCTAAGGCTTTCACAAAAAGGTCTGATGCTTTCATACAAAGGTGTTAATGTTATGGGTTTTAAAACTTGGTCTTAGCTGCTGGATTTACTTGTATTATAGCCCAAAGGGTGTACCAGCTTCTCTTGCTTGGCACTTCTTTTACATTCTATGTCAAAAGTCAAATTACGTTTTTTTTTATTCCTGGCCCGTTTATTGGATTTATTCTAAGGAACCCATATTTGGAGGAGTCTTTAAAATCGGTTTTTCACAAGTTGATATTGATATATGAAATCAGGTT
>NZ_REBN01000182.1 GCF_007692705.1 Mongoliibacter sp. | reverse complement strand
AAAAATGAAGAATTTACCATTCAGTTAGACTATGTCACTCCGTTGGGAAGTGATGAAGGTACGCTCCTTGAATATGGGGCTAAAAATATCATGAGAAAAGCAGAAAGCGATTTTGCTTATTTTACCGCTCAAGGTACCGATGGAGCATTTGAGCAAGTGGACGACATTGCACTTTCTAATGAATTCAGCTATGATCAGAACGTAACTGCAGGTTACTTCACCTTTATGAGAAATTTTCTCAAAGATTATACATTTAAAGGAGGCCTAAGGTATGAATACACAAATATTCAAGCAGACTTTAGAAATGCAGAATTGGACACAGATATACCATCTTACGGCCTATTTGTTCCAAGTATGAATTTGAGCAGAAAACTAGAAAATGGCAATATGATCAAAGCCGCATATAACAGGAGGGTTCAAAGACCGTTTCTTAATTTTCTAAATCCAAATATCAATGCTGCTAACCCGCAGCAAATATCTCAGGGAAATCCACTTTTGGATCCCGAACTGACAGATAATTATGAAATGTCCTACAGCACTTACATTGGCAATTCTTCAATAAATTTCACTAGTTACCTGAGAAATACTACAGGTTCTATTCAACCAGTGAGGACAGTTTTAGATGATGACATCATCTTTACAACATTCGAAAATATCGGTAGAGAAAGAGCATATGGACTTTCTATATTCTCAAACATCAACCTTAGCAACAGGTTCAATCTCAGTGGTAGTATTGATGGGTATTTTGCACAACTTGACAATGGATTGGCAGATCCACTATTTGCGGCAAGCAACAGTGGTTTTGTGCTCAGCGGTCGTGCTAGAGCCAGTTATTTGCTGGGTAATGATTGGCAATTGGAGGCGTTTGGCTTTGCTCGTGGCAGACAAGTACAATTGCAAGGTTCTGCCGGAGGACTTGCCATCTATAACCTGAATCTCAATAAGCAATTTGCTGAAAAAAGAGGAAGTATTGGCTTTGGAATAGAAAATTTCCTTATGCGGGAATTTACCATGAGAAATGAATTGGTTACTCCAACCATAGTTCAGCAGAGTACTGTTGGCATACAAAACATGAGTTTTAAAATCAATTTTAACTACAGAATTGGAAGACTCAGTACTGATTCCAAGAAGAAGACAAGAGGGGTTACAAATGATGATATCAAAGATAGTGGCACTGATAACTCCATGAATTGAAGAACTGAAATCGGTACATCAAACCTTGAACTCAGATAAAGCCCAATCTGAAATCTAAATTGATCAACTGAAACCGATACACCAGACCATTAACACACATACACCCTGTCATCCTTCATCCTCTAATTAATCCTCAATCTAAAATCAATTCATATGTACCAAACCACTAAAAGCCTCGTAAATCGCAAATCGTATTTCGTAAATTTGTGATTTCCTACTCCACAATCCTCCTAGGAATATCCAAAGGCAATCTGGTAAGCAGTTCGTAATTGACTTGCTGGGTTGATTCGCCGAAAGAGGCTACAGTGATTTCGTTGTCTCCCTGTTTGCCGATGATTACCACTTCATCACCTTTTTGTCCTCCTTCCAGATCAGTGATATCTACTGCAATGCTGTTCATCGTTACTGTACCTACTACAGTAACGATTTTTCCTCCTATCAGTACTTTTCCCTGATTACTCAACATGCGGCTGTACCCATGGCCATAACCAATGGGCACTAAAGCAATGGTCATATCCCGTGGAGCCATATAACTGGATCCATATCCAATGAATTCCCCCATTTTTACAGTCTTGGTATTCATAATGGAGCTTTTCCAAGAGATCAATCTTTTTAGGGGGTTTTTGTTGTTTTCCGGAAGGGTTTGAAACTTATACATATAGGTTTCCATGGTCGGCCAAAGGCCATAAGAAGCAATTCCGATTCTGACCATGTCCATAATAGTTTCAGGATAGCTGAGGGTTGCCGCAGAACAGGCTGTATGATAACTTTCAAATTTTACACCTTGTGCAGTAAACCATTTTTTAAATCTGTTGTATTCTTTGATTTGCTTGCGGACACGCACATAATTACTGATGCTTTCGGCTCCGGCATAGTGTGTGCAGAGCCCTTTCAAATCAAGGTATTCCTGGTTTTCCTTAAGCATTTTACCTAACCACTCTCTGTCACTCCATTCAAATCCTGTACGATGAAAACCTGTTTCTACCTCAATGTGAATCTTTGCTTTGGTCTTGGTTTTTTTAGCAATCTCTATTGCCGCTTCGAGTCGATCGAACTCAAAAACGAAAAAACTAATTCCTTTGAGCAAAATTTCCTCGAGATCGGAATTCTCCAACATGCCCATGATCATTACCTGCGAATTGTGAAGGCTGCAGTTATATACTCTCAAAGCTTCATCTGCACTGAAAGTGCTAAAGTGGCGAATCCCATTCTCTTCTGCCATCGGGACAATGTTTTCTATACCATGACCATAGGCATTTCCTTTGACTACAATTGAGATTTGCGTGCCTTCGCCGACTTCATCTTTCAAAAAATTGATATTCTTTTTGTATGCCGTTTTGCTGATTTCAATGTAAGAGGTGTGCTGCATGCTTCCTTAAAATAAAAATTGCTGATTCGTTTATATAATGAAAAAACCCGAAAGATTGTTCCTTCGGGTTTTTTTGAAAGCAAAAGGCATCTACTTTTTAAGCTTGATTTTGATTTCTGCCATTCCTCCAAATGAAGTATAATTGGCTACAGTTTCTGCAAGTCTATCCCCAAAATCACATTGATTACAATCCAATACTCCTCTCGTAATAAATACTCCTATTTGATCTTCTGGAAAAGTACCCTGCCAGGTGTCAGATCCATTTATATATTGGGCAATTAGATTGGCATGTGTCCCCTCTGCGTTCCAAGAAAAGGTCCTAAACAGCCAAGATAATTGTCTTTTGAACCCATAAGTTTTAACGGTATAAGATTCATGATTGTCCTCTTTGGCAAACACTGCTGTATGCCATACGCTGTATCCAACACTTATACCCTGAGACCCACCTTGTGCTGTATAGGGTTTTGGGGTTCTTAAATAGGTGATTGGAGTAAATGGAACATGAATGATCTTATAATTGTCATCATTTTCGATATTAACTTCTCCTTCAGCTGTATGGTATTTAAACCATTCCCCTCCATCCTTTCTTCTCAAGTAGATATCTACTTTCAGATTTTCAACTCCTTTTTCTACATCTTCATCAAGTGCCTGATAAGTAAGCCTTGGTCTGGATGTAGTGGTATTTGTCATCTTTCCTTCAAACTTGCCATACTGTCCTGGTGTAGACCATTCATATTTATATTCGAAAAATTCTTCCTGTTCAAAAGCAGCTCCACTTAACCATTCTACATATAATGCTACGGATTGTTTTTCTTTTCCGACTAAAGTGATTCCATCTGGTTTGAGTACCAACCTTGCCGGTTTGATTGTCAATTTGGATGTTGCCTCTCCGATTTTTGTTTCGTTGGGGCCTTGCTTGACATAGACTTCAACCGATATTGTTTCTTGGGCATCGTCAGGAACAGCTGCCCGATCAGAGCGGTAGGTAATGGATTTCTGACCGTTCTCAATAGCCTGCCCGCTATTGCCCAAATTATCCCTTAGCGATCCATAATTGCCGGACGTTGACCACTTGTAGAGAAAAGCCTGTCCCGCGCTGAGTTCCGTTTTGGTCTCTACGGTAAATTCTTGATTGGAAAGAGCGGTGATTGAGGCTGTTTTTGGAAGAAGCTTGATGTCATGCTCTCTTGCGGTCACCAAAAACTGCTCAATGGGTCTGGCATTGATCAGATGTGCTGTCAGTCTGCCTGCGTCCCAAAATCCCAGTGCTTTTTCGATCAGATCAAAAGCTTTCAGGAATTTGGCAGTTCGGCTTTTGGTCTGAAGGTCCTTGGTGTCATATAGATTACCGAATTCCGGGTCTTTGGCATATTTGGAAAAAATCATATCCAGTAATTTATTTTTGGCTTTATCCGCAACTGCATCCTGCAAAGGGTCAATAAAAAGCTTCTCCAATGACTCCTTCAACGCTTCCCTGTACTGTCCTTCCTCCACCTTTTTGGCGATTTCCGGATATCCCTCCATAAAGGAGGTAGTTGCCGAGTTCATCAGTTCCAAAGGCCATCCCTCATCCCCATCCACTTTGATATTGTTGTTGATAAAGAAGCCAATGGCAGGGATCAGTGCTTCCACTAGAAAAGTCTGAATTGCCAGTTCAGTGTACTTATCCAATTCTTTGGCAGTCATCCTGTTTTGGGCACTGTTCCCGAAGGTAGGCCCAACCAACCTGATGGCATATTCAGCTTCCGATTCATTTGCGCCCAGGGGAATGGAAACAGGGCCGGTTTCCTTCATAAACACCTCAAGCCCATTTCCCGCCAGGTGATCCGCCATCACCCCGATGATGCCTCCAGACTTGTTGGCCGCGTCTATGGGGGTTTCGCTGACTATTTCCGGGCTGTTGGACTGGTTGAAATTCTCAGACTTGAAAAGCTCTGTCTTTTTCCCTTCCTTGTCTTTGAAAGAGAGCTTATACATAAATGCATGGGCTGCGCGGAGGTATTGGTTTCTGATCATTACCGACTGGAAATCATTCTCGAAAACCTGTATTCCGCTTTTGTATCCTGTAGGATCCACATTCACCTGTCTGGCACGGATATCTATCTCCTCTCCTTTTTCATAGAAGGGTTGTACAAATTCTCCCAATGCAGACATGAATTTTTCAGTCTCAAAGAGCTTGTTATCGCTGGCATAAAGTCCTGCCAGTTTCTTTTTGAATTCATCCATTCCCGGCAGACTTGCCGCTTCATCAGGGTATTTTTCCTGAACAGATGAGGGAAGGGTAAAGCCGCCGAGCCCTATGAAAGCCAAGGCTTCTGCCGATGACTGTATGCTGAGGGTTTTGTTTTTGTGGCTGATAAAACCCAGTAAAAGGATGTTGTCGTCCTTATCCTGAAGAAAGGCCAGCTGGCTTTTTCCATGCGGTACAAATACTTTGGAACTGTTTCCCTGCAACGGATGCTCCTTGAACGCTCCGATTACCTTGGCGCCATTCAGGTCTGGACTGACATTTTCAGGGAAAACCACATTGATATCCAAAGTGGGATAATCAGTGGGTTGTGGTTCTGGGTTTGGATCGGGATCCGGGTCGGGATTATCCGTGATTGGCGGGAGGTCTGGTTCTTCCACATCTTTACAGGAGTTGACTGCCAGAAAAAAGGCAAAAAACAGCAGGAGGTAAATCTTCGGTTTCATGAGGATAAAGGTTGGATATATCCTTACATCGTAACCTCGAGGGCTTTGTCATCGAAACTTTTGAAAAAAATATTCCCGGAGTTTATTAAGCTCCGGGAAATAACCATCTAAAAGAAATAAGTGTCTATTTCAACCTGATTTTCACCTCTACCATGCCACCAAATTCTTGTAGTCTTGTGGCATTCTTAGCTGTATTTTCAGCTGAGGCTGCACCATTTGTAAGGTAATATATACCAATTACGTCATCAGGCATTTTATCAATATAACGAGGTGCGGATAGCTGACGATTTAAATCAATTCTTACAGGAGGGCTGTTTTCTGCTTTCCATGAAAAAGTTCTACCTTCCGAAACCGGGATTGTGGGTTTTTTATATCCATAAAATCTAACTGTGAATTCTTCATAGTTTTCATCTGGTGGAAAAGTTGCGTGAAGAAAGTTGGTTCCTCCTCCATGCTGACTTGTAGCACTTTTGGATGTGAATACAGTCAAAGGTAATTGCAGGATCTTAATTTTGTCATCATTATTGATTTTGACTTTTCCTTCAGCAGTATGGTACTTAAACCAATCTCCTCCGTCTTTATTTCTCATATAAACATCCACTTTCAGGTCTTCTTCCTCTTCCTCTACATCCTTATCAAGTGCCTGATAGGATAGTCTGGGCCTTAAGGTTGTCGCATTGGCCATGGTTCCTTCAAATTTCCCATATTTCCCTGGGGTGGACCATTCATATTTGTATTCAAAACTGCTAGCCTGCTCGAAGGCGTCTCCGTTTGCCCATTCCACATAAAGAGCTATTGATTGTTTGTCTTTTCCTGAAAGGGTTACACCATCCGGTTTGAGTACCAAACTGGCCGGTTTAACTGTGAGTGTGGATGTGGCCTCACCGATTTTGGTTTCATTGGGTCCCTGCTTCACATAGACTGTTACCGAGATTGTTTCTTTTGCTCCATCGGGAATATTAGAGCCTTCTGCCCTATAGGTCACCGTCTTCTGACCATTTTCAAATGACTTCCCGTTGTTTCCCAGGTTATCCCTAATGGTTCCAAACGTGCCGGAGGTAGACCATTTGTATAGAAAAGCCTGTCCATCACTCAGTTCGGTTTTGGTCTCTACTGTAAATTCTTTGTTGGTAAATACAGTCACAGAAGTTTCTTTTGGCAAAAGCTTGATGTCATTGTTTCTTGCAGTAACAGTAAATTCCTCCAGGGAATTGGAATTTAAAATGTGGTAGGAAAATCGCCCTATGTCTGTAGCAAGGATTACATTATCAACCAAGCTCATTATCCTGAGTACCTTGGCTGTCTTTTGATTAACTTGGCTAGGGGTTTCCAAGATTCCTTTACCATCCTGGGCATTTGCTACTCCGGACATAAATGCTTTGACCAAATCAGGCCAATTGCCTTTCTCAGCATCAAAGATCAATTCCAGAAACTTTTTCAGAGCCTGTTTAAAATCACCCTTCTCGATATAATCACTCAAAACAGGTTCTGCTGCGACGATCTTCTCTATCATTTCGACGAAGCCCTTATAATTCTGAAGATAAGGGCTGTCCCCTTTTTTTGTTTCATAGCCTATAACTGCGGACATAGCCGGCAATAAAAAATCCAGGGCAAAGGTTTCAATCATCAACCTGTTCCATTTTTTGTTTTCATCATTGGTCATTTTGGAATTTGCATTGGGATAATCCAATGTTCCGGCACCTATAATTCTTACTTTGTAAGTTGCTTCGGATTCATTTTCCTCCAATGGAATATTTACAGGATCAGAAACTGTTTCGGCAAACTCCATTCCGCTGCCGGCTGCCCAATCCGAAAGAACACCCAAAAAGCTTTGTATGGCATTGGTTGGCACTACAGAAAAATCAGATTTGGCTTTTTCAGAGCCTCCAATACTTGGAATCAATACAGTCTCATTCCCGTCTTTATCTTTGAATGCAGTCTTGAAAAGAAATGCATGGGTCCTTCTTCTGAATCTGTTTTTGAGCTCTATATTTTGAAAATCAATGTCATAAATCTGTATGCCGCTTTTTACTCCGGTAGGTGAAACATTGATCTGTCTTGCCCTTATGTCAATTTCTTCCCTATCCGGTCCTAACTCTTCATAAAATTTTCTGAGCTCGCTCTCTATTCCCAATCCTTCCAACAATTTGGGGTTTTGTGATATGCGTGCCTGTACTGCTTCGGAAAAACTTTTGAATCCAGGCAGTTCATGGAAATTGCCAAATAGCCTTTCATCCAGTTCACCCGGACCAAAGACCAAATCTGAAGAAAAATACGCCAGTACTTCCGCTGTGCTTGCAGGGGATATTTCCTTTTGGCTTTCATTGATAAAACCCATCAGCAGGACATTGTCCTGATCATCCAATAAGTATGAAATCCGGGTACTTCCACTTGGTATTACTGCAGAAGCATTTCCGCTTTCATTTACAGGAAATTCAATAAATCCAGTTAGCAGGGATGTAGCTCCCAAATCAATATCGCTGTTGGCAGGAAGTGTTATTGTTACACTGAGCTTGGGAAGATTTTCACTGGGATCGGGATCAGGGTTTGGGTTCGGATCAGGATTGTCTGTGATTGGCGGGAGATCCGGTTCTTCTACATCTTTACAGGAGTTGACAGCCAGAAAAAAGGCGAAAATCAAAAGGAGGTAAATCTTTGGTTTCATGATGATTAGGGTTGGTATACCCATACATAGGAAAACTTAAAAAATGTCATCAAAATTAAGCGAGCAAAATTATTTTTTGAGATAGTAAAAAGTGAGCAACGAAGCTAAAATTACACCCAAAATCAACAATAACCAGCTGCGATTTGGATTCAATCCATCGATCGGATCGGGGTCTCCTATCAAAATCAAACCTGCCCAATACTGGGGAGAAAGCGTCCTGCCTTGAGCCGATTCCAAGTATTGCAATTTGGCTAGACGGAGAGCCCTATCTTTGGGCAGTCCTTCCTTGATATGATTCAGAAAAAATTCAGTGATTTGATTACTCGCTTTTTCATCAATTTTCCAAAGACTGGTCAACAGACTCTCACTTCCCGAGTAAGTAAAAGCATGGCTTAAAGAAATCATTCCTTCACCGGGCTGATAGATTGGTTTTCCTGTTTCACAAGCTGTCAGGATTGCCAGTTCAGCCCGTAAATCGGTGTTATAAATCTCGTAGGCATAAATAGAATTGTCCTCATTGACCAAACCTTGTCCACTAGACTTGGCAAAGATCAACCTGGAAAATGCAGGGCTTAGATTATTGGATTCAGCATGTGTGCCGATATGAATAATTTTGTGATTACCGGCCTTTTGCCTGAATACTTCCGGGGTCGACTCATCCAGTATATAGCGCTCGCCACCAAGTGCTTTGCTGGTGTTTTCAGCCAAACTCAAGGTGAATGGCTGAGGCAATAAGGAGAGATATGCTTTGTCAACCAATGAGCTGTCTTGTACAAAATCCCTGTATTTCTCCTTCATATTGTCTATAAAGCCGGGTGCAAAGACGATATAATTTGCAGCTATTTTTGTTTTGGGTTTTTGCCTATTTAGAGAAAGGCTAAAATTATAATATATATCATGTTTGGCTAAAAGGCTCTTTTCTGCAAATTCCCGATAGCTCTCCGCCTCTTCGGCCAAAAGCATATCAAAACTCAAATTAAACAGTATGCCGTCAGGGATGACAAGTACTCTTTCTTCCTCCAAGTCCTGTGCAATGGGTAGCCAAAGCTGTTTGTAAAGTTCATGACTGAAAGTGCAGATAACTTTAATTTCATGCCAGTTTTCTGAGAGTTTGCTGATTAAGTCAGGATTAAATTCCAAAGGATGGAGCTTTTTGGACCCCTTACTGAAAACCAAGGCATACAATTGCTCCTCCACAAAAAAGTAACGGACAGCCTGTAGAGCATTGGGAATATCAATGTACTCTTTGCTGATATTGGCATATCTAGTTTGGTAATATTCCGGGTACTCCTTTTTCAACATGGAGATAAAATCTTCCCATTCTCCTGAAATCTTCAAAAATCCCGATAAAGAACTTGCTTCTTCCAATTCATCTCTCAAGCTGGATTTGAGTAAGGCTTCCTTATCTAAAATTTGTTTTGGCACGCCTTTAAAGGCTACCCACCCAGCCTGGTTTACCTGAGCGCGGATCTTGGCATAGACTTCAGATTCCTGAACAGCTAGCAAGGAATTCAAGTAATTTTCATCCCCGGTTTTGTCATATAGTTCAATTTGGATCTTTTTGATAAAAGACAGGAGTTCTTGACTTTGACTTTGAAGAATACTGATATCATCAGCATTGTTTAGCGTGTTTTTTCTTTTTTCCAATACCATTTGGGCTGACATCAGTTTTTCCAGACTTGATTCCAAAAAAGAAACAGTAGGATCCTGATTTAAGTAGTAATCGGATTTCACTTGGAGTAAAATAGCCTGTGGTTTATCAAATTCTACCCTGACTGAATCCAGACTTCCTTGGGTATTTTGTATCAAGGATTCCAAAATCTGAAGACTTTCATCCGCAAAATCCTTGGCCTTTCGATATTCCTTCAAGTTAAAATATACTTCTCCCAATTGTAGCACTTGTGTAAAACCAGCCACAGTCTTTTTGCCATCTATCAATGTCACGTAGTCAAAGCCCTTTTGTGCCAAATCAAGGGCAGTTTTTGCATCATCATGAAGTGAAAAAAAACGGGAAGCATTGCCTAAAAACCCTAAGTACACATAGTCAGCATTTTCGTTTAGGCCTTTCTGAAAACACTCATTGGCTCTAAGGAAATGTACTTTGGCTTTATCAAATTCCAGGGTGGATTCATAAATTAAGCCCAATGTGTAGTGTGCATCTCCAGCCTGAATATAAAATTCTCCTTCATTTTGAGCTATCCCATCCAAAGCATCTAAAAGATATTGTTCTGCAAGAGCAAAGTTTTTGAGAGAGTTTTGGGCTTGTCCAATATGGATTTTGGTTTCAATGATTTCCGGATGAAGTACATCAAACCGTTTTTCTTTTTCGCGCAGGGTATACTCATGCAGCTGTAGCGCTTTTTGGTAATTTCCTATATTTTTATAAACAGCTGCAAGGTTGGCTATACTGTAAAAAAGTGAAATATGCGCCCTGTTCCATTTAGGGTCATCTTTGGCATTTTCGATGAAATACTGATTCAAATCAATGGAAGATTTTACCCTTTTGATGCTTTCCTGAGGATTACCCTTGACATCGTATACTGCAGCCAAGTTTCCTTCAATCATCGCTTTTCTGTAATGAGTGTTTGTAAGACTTGGCTCCATTTCATCCAAGAACCGAATTCCTTCCAGCCAATAATATTCAGCAGAATCCCATTTGGCTTCGTACCAATAGCGCACGCCTATGTCATTGAGCACATTGAATTTACTTTCTTTGGACGTTTCGGAGTCTTGATCAAAACCCTTCAAAGCTCTAAGAGTATGTTCCTTTGCTTTTTCGGGAGTCCCCAACAAATTGGCAATTACACCCAAATTTCTTTCAATCAAAGCCCATTCTTCAGGTCTGTGGTCAGGGATTTGAAAGGTATATGCGAGTGCTTTTTGGTTGGCATCATACGCCATTTGGTTTTTGCCTGCTTCTAGATAGTAAGTGTGTATTTCCAAATGGGCCTGCCTCCTAACCCTTGGGTCGGCTGTCATTTCAAGTATGAGATTCAAAAAGTCTTCAGCGGCTTTTATCCCTTCAAAGCTCGAAGCCTCTTTTTCAGCAATGTAACCTGCGTAGGGAATAAAGTAGGCCAGGCTAAGATATTCTTTGCCTTCCAGGTAAGGCGCAGTAGATTGGTCAAAAACTTGTTTTGCCGCATCCGGTCCTTTTTCTGAAAGTGTTCTTTGAATAGCCGCTAATTGCTCATCTACCTGAGCAACGAGAAAAGTCGGTACCAAGAAAGTCAAAAGCCCTATGAAAAGCCTGCTTTTCATTGCTCATGAATCGAATTTAAGAGTTTCTCTTTTAGGGGGTGATCCGTTTTATAGAGTGCGTTGACCGCATCTTCCATTCTTCCCAGCTTGAGATAGGAAAGTGCCAAATACCAATAATTGTCATCTGTAAATCTTCCTTCGGGTAATTGGGTCACTTTTTGGAAATAAGCTATTGCTGGCTCTGTTTCTTCCTTAGCCAAATGTGCCGAACCCAAAAAATAATTCAAGGTATCATTTTCCGGGTTTGATTGATAGAGCTTTTCCCACCTTTCAATAGCCTCCTGATAATTCCCTGACTTGTACTCTACCATTGCACGGTCAAAGTCATAAGAGGACTCAGAACTCATAGCAGTAATCAGACCGGGGTCCTCTATATAAAACTGCGCAAACTGCCGGGAATGAAAGGACTCTGAGGGATAAAGTATCCACACAGCCCCTGCAATGAATAAGGCGATGGCAGCCGCTGCAGCCCAAGCCCATGCATTTATTTTTTTTGAGGGTGTTTGATCTACTTCTGAGTTGGTCATCTCCTGATGAAAATTATCAAGTGTATTTCTCAAAGCTCCTTCTTCAACTCCCAAAATCAATGCTTTTACCTCCTTGTAATTTTGCCTGAGAAGTTCATTTCCCTCCATCTCAAGTTCAAAAGCTTCCATGTCCTGTGCACTTAGATGGCCAAGAATATATTGTTCTATTCTTTCAAACTCTTCTTGCGGTATGTGATTTGGGTTATTCAATGCTTTTTTTGGTCTTAATTTTCCACTTTTCTTTCAGCTGCTGAATGCAGCGGTACTTGTTGTTTCGGGCAGTAGCAGAGGTCCAGCCAAATACCGAGGCGATCTGTTCCATATTTTCTTTTTGAAAATAGAATCTCTTCAACACTTCTTTACAGGTATCCCCCAGGTTCTTGAATTCCTCTACAACCCACTGGTGATATTCCTCGGATTCTGTCCCGTTCTCATCCGTAGCTAAATGCAGATTTGTATGAATCTCCACATTTGTGTTTTTTTTGGAATCTCTCAAATTATCCAACCATTTGTTTTTTGCAATCTGGTATAGGTAGCCTGCCACTGCAGTCCCGTTTTCAGGTACGAATTTCTCCATTTTGACATTCTTCCAAAGCACTACAAAGGCCTCTTGAAAGATGTCTTTTGCATCATCACTGCTTCCGTTGTTGTTTATTATAAAGTTTTCAACTTTTTTGAATTGGCTCTGGTAAAACCATTTGATGATACCGGAATCATTGTTTTTGATTCCGGATAGAATTTCTTCCTGAGTATATTTTTTAAAAGTATAATCCTGCATAACAAAGAGTGATACAGAAATATACAATAAAATGCTTTTCACCACAACAGCTCTGTGGTTTTTAGCACATTAAATCTGATAAGATAGATTTACTTTCATATTTCTTTTTTAGTGTAGCACTGTCTACTTTACATAGGTTATTAATCCAGATGTCATCAAAAAATTGGGAAAAAAACCAGAATTAATTTCCATAATGGCATTTTGTTCTGTTTTTTTCCCCAGACCGAAGTAAAATACTTCCTTGAAAAAATCACCCCTAACTAAACTAAAGCTGATTTATTTCCTGATAAACAAAAATTGATGGATTACATGATCAAATCATTTTGGCTGCTGGTTCTGTTTTTAGTGATCAGGTTTTAAAGGCTGTATTGGAGTCCAATTACCACTGTAATGGTTACCGGGCTGAAAGCTAGGGTCATTAGTACCATGGTATTCACCAAACTCATTGGTGTACCAGTAATTGTAATGCCCTTCTTTTTTGATCTGCTGTCCTGTGTATGGATCGCTAAAGCTGCTATAACCCGTTATTGCATCAGTTACGGATGCATTTCCGGAATATGAGCTGGATCCTCCACTTCCGAAATTTCTTTCATACCAGGCCTGATTTTGCTGGTCAAAAGTCTGCCTCATAGATGCCATATTTTGCTGGTGGGCATTGAATTGCTGTCTTTGTTGGGCCCTTCTAGCTTGGTGATCCTGAGACATGCGTTGGGTTTCCATATCGATGATTTGGGATCTTTTGGCATCCCATTGGGGATTGACTTTCATGTCCATGTCAATTTTTCTTTCTATTGCAGCTGCAAAAAGATCCTCGGGAGCAAGTGTAAAGCCTCCAATGATGACTCCTGATTTGACAGCCATGCCCGGGTATTGGTCTATTGCACCCAGCTTTACTACATTGAGCTTTCCTTTGTAGGGAATATTTTTTCGGAAAGCGTTGAATTCCATTTTGATGATATCAAAATCCACATGTGCAACTGAACCGTAATTGTAGTTTGGATTCGTAACCAAATTTTCTGCATACTGTCGGTATTGTTTTCCTTCATTCGTATTGAGTGCCTCATGGTCTTTTCGGAAGAGAGAAGGGGAGAATTTTTCCAAAAATGGTTGTGAGCAGTAATGCATCAGATAATGAACAAGATTTTCAAAACCCGTCCCTACTTCTTGCCCATATTGGACTGAAGAAAAATAATTCATCATCAAAGGCAAAAACCCTTGAATCTCCCCTTCAGGGCTCTCCATGGCCAAGAGAAATTTCAAATATCCGGAGCCGTTTGGGTTGGAAGCTATATCCTGATGGAGCACCCAAGCTGCTGGCACCTTAAGGGTCATCATGGTCATGTTCAGCGCTTGGTCTTTTACCTCCACTATTTGCATGCTGGAGGATTTTGGGAGTTCCTTAGCCTCTGAAGTAGACTTTTGGATCCTATCATTTTCAGTCATTGAAGGGTTAGGGTCATGGCTGTGTGAAGCTTTTTCATTTGGGCCGGCACAGGAGGTGAAACAAATACAAAAGCTGAGCAGCAAAAGTGTAGGAGTCAAAAAGGATGGTTTCATGTCAGTAAGGGTTTTGTACTTTTTATACCTTAGCATTGCGGAATTAAAAAAATGTCATCAAAAAAAAGGGGCTGTACATTTATTTGCCTTCAGTGAATGATTTTGTGCAAAAATGGCCTTTCCACACTTTTTCTGTTTTCTGCAATTCGGAAAATCTTTATTATCACATAAATTCCCTGTTATGAAAAAGTATCTCATTCCCATTATACTATTAATTGCCTGTCAGAAACAGGAGGTATCACCGCCTGAACCAGTCTATCCCATTCCTTCCGAACGCCAACTTGACTGGCATGAATTGGAATATTATGGCTTTGTACATTTCAACATGAATACTTTTTCAGATATGGAGTGGGGGATGGGAGATGAAAGCCCCTCCCAATTCAACCCAAGCCAACTGGATACCAGACAATGGGCAAGAATAGTCAAAGATGCGGGCATGAAAGGAATCATCATTACGGCAAAGCACCATGATGGATTTTGCCTTTGGCCTTCTGCATATACAGAACATTCTGTAAAAAACTCACCCTGGAGGGAGGGAAAGGGGGACCTGATCCAAGAACTGAAAGAGGCCTGTGATGAATATGGTTTGAAAATGGGAATTTACTATTCTCCCTGGGACCGCAATCATGCAGACTACGGTACAGAAAAATATATTACTTATATGCGTAATCAGTTGAAGGAATTACTTAGCAATTATGGGGATATTTTTGAAGTTTGGTTCGATGGGGCAAATGGGGGAGATGGATACTATGGGGGAGCCAACGAAACCCGAAAAGTAGATAAAAAATCCTATTATGACTGGGAAAACACCTTTGCCCTCGTAAGGGACTTGCAGCCTGATGCTGTGATATTCGGAGATGCAGGTCCTGATGTCAGATGGGTGGGCAATGAGCAAGGGTTCGCCTATGAAACCACCTGGTCCAACCTTTTGCGGGACTCGGTATATGCAGGGATGCCGGAATACTCGGACTTGTATGCCTCAGGACAGGAAAACGGTACCCATTGGGTGCCGGCAGAGGCCGATGTTTCCATTAGGCCGGGTTGGTATTACCATGCTTATGAAGACCACAAAGTCAAAACCCTTCCCCAGCTTTTGGACATTTATTACAAAAGCATTGGCAGGAATGCCGCACTGCTGATCAATTTTCCTGTGGACAAGAGGGGATTGATCCATGAAAAAGATGAGGAGCAGATTTTGAAATTGGCAGATAAAATCAAAGAAGATTTTGAGGTAAATCTTGCAATCTCTACCACTGTAAGAGCCAACAATGAAAGGGGGGAAGAATACAGGGTAAATAATGTTTTGGATGGTAACAAGGACACTTACTGGGCTGCAGGAGAAGGAGCGAAACAGAGTCATATTACTTTTGAATTTGATCAGCCTACATGGGTCAATAGGTTTATGGTGAGGGAGTATTTTTCTTTGGGCCAAAGGATAAAAAAATTCAGTCTTGAAGTGGATACGGGTAGTGGCTGGACATTGATTGCTGAAGGGACTACGATAGGAGCCAGGAGAATTTTAAGGTTTGAAGAAGTGGAGGTGAAAAAGATGAGGTTAAATATACTTGACTCCAAATCAGAACCCTTGATTATGGAAGTTGGGATTTTTAACGCTCCCAAGCTGGTCACTGAACCTGTGCTCAAAAGGAAAAAATCAGGAGAGCTCTACTTCGAGATACCAGAAGGAGGAGTCGACATATTTTATAGTCTTGATGGTTCTACTCCTGATTTCCAGTCTTCCATTTATGAATCACCTTTTACAGTGGATCATCCTCTACTTCTAAAAACAATGGCTATGGATAGGGAAACGGGCAAAAAAAGTGAGGTGTTGAGTTACGCAATTGATATTCCCAAAACTGATTGGAAAGTGATTTCTCAGGACTCCCAAGCAGAAAAAGCCATAGATGAAGATCCCCAGACTTTTTGGAAGAGTGACAGCAATGAAATTGTCATCGACTTGGCCGATATGATTACAATCAAAGGCTTTACCTATTGGCCGCCCCAAAATAGGTTTATGAGCGGCATTATTTCCAATTATGTGTTTCAAGGAAGTAAAGACGGGGAAAACTGGAGAAACCTGGCTGTAGGAGAATTTTCTAATATTCAGAATAATCCTGTATCGCAGTTGGTAAGTATCCAGCCTACAGATGTCAGATTCATCAAATTAAAAGCAGAAAAAACTTTGGATGGAAATCCTGCGTCCTTTGCGGAAGTAGGTGTGGTTACAGACTAGGGAAGTAACATCAAAAAAACCTTTCCATTATACAGCCATTTCTTTGAGTTCGTATTTGGCAAGGGAAAAATGGAATGTACTTCCTTTACCCAAGGTGCTTTCGACCCATATTTTACCCTCATGTTTTTGAACTATTTCCCGACATAAAACCAAACCCAGTCCGGTACCAAACTCTCCCATAGTTCCTGGTTTTTGAATATCTGATTTTGAAAAGAGTCTGTCTAGAACCTTGCTGTCCATACCCATACCATAATCTTTAACCGAAATCATGACTTCTTCTGATTTTTCGTTGACAATGATTTCAATTTTGGACTTCGGTTCAGAAAATTTAATAGCATTTGAAATCAGGTTACGGAGAACAGTCAGCAACATATTTTGATCGGCATGAATGTAGATGTTTTCAGGACAACATTTTTCTAAGGTTATACTTTTATAACCTGCCTGAGGAGAGGTCATTGATATTGCCGTGTCTATCAGTTTAGTCATTTTGATCACCTCCGCTTTCACTTCATATACTTTCGTTTTTTTACTTGCCCATTGCAAGAGGTTTTCGAGAAGATTGTGTGTATTGCGCGAAACATTAAGTAGGTATTTGATATACTTCAGCTGCTCGTCATTTTTAGTATCCTCAAATTCTTCTTCCAGAATTTCCAAGTACCCGATGATGGATACAAATGGATTTCTAAGGTCATGACCAATAATAGAAAACAGTTTGTCCTTTTCCTTAATGTGATTCTTTAATTCACTGTTTGTATGTAAGAGCATAGTGGTGCGCTCTTCAACCATGTTTTCAAGCAATTTATTCTGTTGTTTAATTGCGCGAATCCTCAATCGATCAATTGTAATCAAGCAGGCAACAATAAATAATGTTACCAATACAAAAAACCAGGCCGTTTTCCAAAATGGTGGTGTAATGACTAAGACCAAGGAAGTGCCGGCCTCATTCCATACTCCGTCACTGTTGGCCGCTTTTACCCGGAATACATATTTTCCAGGGTTTAAGTTAGTGTAAGTAGCATTTCTCTGTGAGCCCACATAGTTCCATTCTTTTTCGAAACCTTCTAAGATATACGCGTATTGGTTTTGTTTGGAATTGGTATAATTCAGTGCCACAAAATCAAGGGTAAACACATTTTCACGAAAAGACAATTTAAGCGTATCGGTAGCTGCTATATGTTTGGACAGTACAGCTCTGGATGATTTGAAATCAACAGGTTTATTGAAAATTTTAAGGTCTGTCAGGTAAACTTGTGGAGCGTGAGGGTTAGAATGCAGCTCTTCTGGATGGAAAAGGTTAAAACCATTCATTCCCCCAAAAAGCAATTCACCTTTTTGGGTTTTGAGTGCAGAATATCTAGAAAACTCATTTCCCTGAAGACCATCATACTTGTCAAAATTTACAAATTCTACTTTTTTAGGATCAAATTTAGAGATTCCTTTGATAGTGCCGATCCACAAAAAGCCATTGCTGTCCTCTACAATAGAATTGATTTCATTGGTTGGTAAGCCATCTACCTGCTGATATGTGAAGAAACTATCTTGATCAGGTAAATACTTTGCAAGTCCTCTATCCGTTGCTATCCAGATATTCTTATTGGAGTCCTCAAAGATCTGACGAATGGAACTGCTCGGAATACTGTTAGGGCTCATTTCAGAAGGAAGGTAGACATTGAATTTTCCAGATTTTTTATCCTCCGACCTGATGAGGTTCAAGCCGGATTGTGTTCCGATCCAAAGGTTATTTCCGCTATCTTCAAATATTCGAAGAATTTGGTTCGAAGAAATCCGGTGAGTATTATTATCAAACGAACTAAATAGCTCTAGTTCCTCGCTTCCTTTATCATAGCGGTACAGTCCTTCCTCGAATGCAGCAATCCAGATGTAGTCTTCATCAAAATGAACATCGAAAACATGTCTGATGGGGTAATTATCATTTTTGATCCATCGGTTGAAGCTAGTAAAAACCCCGTTTTTTTCATCGAGCAAGATATTAAGTCCTCCGTCCCAGGTACCCACCCAGAGTTTTCCGTCAAAATCTTCATTTAGGCTGATTACTGCATCAGTGCGCAAAGAGTTTGGGTTATAGGGGTCATTTTTATAATACTTAAAAACACCATTTTCCCTATCAAAATAATTCAGCCCACCTCCATCAGTAGCTATCCAGATATTTCCGTTTTTGGTTTCCAAAAAATCCCGAATGATATCATTATTGAGACTTTCAGAATTCAATATATTTTTGGAGTAATGTTTGAATTTTGAGCTGAAAGGATCCGCCATATTTATTCCCGACTGGGCTGTTCCAACCCAGTACCTATCCTGGCTATCCTGAAAAATATTCCAAATTGAATTGTGAGTAAGGCTAGTTGGATTTTTGGGATCATGGAGGTAGCGTACAAAAGAATCATTTCCCTTGTCATAAAGGTGTAGTCCTCCATTTTCATTACAGGTCCAAAGATTACCTTTCCTATCTACATAGATCTTATAAATATTGTTGTTGAATAAACTATTTTGATTTTCCGGGTCATGGTAGTATCTGATAAAACTGACTTTGCCATCATTTATTTCCATTCTATTGAGCCCATTCACAGAAGCTCCTGCCCAAAGGTTGCCTTCTGAGTCTATTTCTACTGCTTTCAAATCATTGGAGCTGATAGAAAAGGTATCTGTTGGATCATGAGTGAAATACTTTTCCTTACCGGTAGCAGTGTTGAGTTGAAGCAATCCATTATGAGATGTAGCTAGCCAGAAAATGTTGCCTTTAGTAGCAACCATTGCATTTATGGAGATGATTTTATCCGATTGGAATGGGATTAATTTATCTTTTTCTTTGTCAAAATAGAATAAGCCTGATGCGGGGCTGGATACCCATATGGTCCCGTTTGCATCTTCAAGGATAGTATTCACCAGATTGCTTTCTCCTTTTTGGACAGGGATATCAGTAATGAATTTGAATCTTGTAAAATCGTCAGTATCTCTTTTATATCTTGCTACTCCACTTCCAGTACCAATCCATAATTGCTTTTTGCTGTCCTCGAAAATAAAACCTATGTAATTGTCATTGATACTACTTGGGTCATTGCTGGCTGCATAAACCTGAAATCCCAGTCCATCATACTTGTGTAATCCACTGTACGTACCTACCCATATGTATCCGTAGCTATCTTGATAAATTGCAGAAACACGATTATTTGTAAGGCCTTCGAAAATCCTTTGGAATTTAAGATCTGGCTTTTGGTCCGAAACTTGGCAAAAACCACTCCTTGGTAGGGACAGGAATAGCATCCAGACAATCATTGTAAATACAATGCGTTTCGGTATGGAGAAGAAACTATTGAAAACCTTCATTTTCAATTTTTGATATGGGTTACAATTGGGTGATTTTGGGCTGACTTTTTAAGGAAAGTTTTAGTACCTCCTTTCCAAAAAAAGTTTTTTCTTAGCCAATGTATATATAAAATTTTATACTACCTATACCCTGATTATCAGCATTTATATTAAAAAATGAACTCAAAATCAGCGAATTGTATCCTTGGATTTTTTTCAAAAATACCCCTAAAGAAAGAATTCTAAAGCATCAACTAAAAGTTAA
The DNA here is from genome assembly GCF_007692705.1 of Mongoliibacter sp. Classification (GTDB taxonomy): domain Bacteria; phylum Bacteroidota; class Bacteroidia; order Cytophagales; family Cyclobacteriaceae; genus Mongoliibacter. The sequence continues at coordinate 11,475 of NZ_REBN01000182.1, read as the reverse complement.
TAACAGGAAACATTTTTTTATATATATCTGAAAATTCCCTCATTAAACAAAAAACTTAATTTAAGAGTAAGGTCCTCTTTTTTGACTTTAAAAAAGGAGAAAAAAAATTCAATTATTTTTCAGTAAACTTAAACTAAACTGAAAAACAGGTTGAATTTTCAATATTTGGGATCTCTATTGATGGTTTTAATCAGTCTTTTCTTCACTGCTATTTTCCAGGTCAATTTGCTCTTCAAATTTGTTGTGTATCAACAAGATCAAGAGGCCAAAAATGATGGCAGAAACAATCAATAAATTATTCAATAATCCATCAACAGAAAATGATAGTCTGATCAAAATGGTCGAAATGATAAAACCTGAGTTCCGGATTACTTTATGAAATTCATCCGTGTAGAAAAATGAGAACAATAGTAAAATAACATCAGCAATAATCAGCACAGTAAAAAATTGTTCGAAGAAAATATTGTTGATGTTGTCGATTAAATCCTCGGAATTGTTTTCAACTTGAAGAACACCAATGCTCCAGCTCGAAAGTGAATATAAGGCGACGATAAAAAGTATTGGGATCAATGAAGTTGCGAGGACCTTTTTAATTTTAATGAACCTTGAAATGTTGGCATCATCAGCGTATTCATTATTAGGCTTGCTTAAGTAGCTCTTCTTACTTTTGGCAAGGAATTGAAAAATGAGGAAAAACAAGAGCAAAGAGGTAATTATGTCATAAGTAAATTGGAGGTCATTTTTTAAACTGAACCAATCTGTAGTAAGCGTCAGGTTAGAAAGGTCCTTAAATAACCTTCTGATGATGATAAGGGTAATGATTTCGTATTGCTTACTTATGTAATTTGTAAATGACTTGGGGAGGTAATACACCAATAAATAGACTTCATACACAAGGATGAAAGAAAAAGGCGTATAAATGGCTGCGATGGGATTTTGAAGCAGTTCCGCAGAACCACCCAAAAATATCACCTCCAAGTCCACAAGAAATATCACCATCAGGTGAATGATGAAACTTGCAATTGCGATGATCAAAATCACCCGTTCACCTTTTTTCTTGGTTTTATCCGAGAGGAGTTTCTGGTAAAGAGATGTAAATATTTTATTGAGAGCCATTTAGGGGATTGAAAGCTTAACCCATACATGACTAATTTATTTGGTGAATGTTTAAGTATTTTTCTGAAATGTGACCTAAAGCAAGAACTTGTGCGCTAGAATATGATTTGTAAAATTGGGTTTGATTAATAAAAACCATTGGGATATAGCCATGATCAAGGGTTTTTGCTTAACTGTGAATACTTCTAAAGCAGGATAGACAAGTTTACAATGCTGATCTCCTATCTTTTTGAAAAATTTCAGAGATTGTGAGAGGTGAAGGATTTGGTCATCCCCAACCACTTTTCCTTATAAATATTTGCTCCAGGAAAAAGTTTAGCCATCTCTTTTTCATTGATCAACCTGATTTCGTCCAGGTATTGTTGAGCATCTTTTTCCTTCCACTTTCTCATTCTACTGATCTTGGTTTTGGTTAAGACCATGAATGCAAGCTTTTTTGGAGCATACTGTATGAGTGGCAGGGCATAATGTGCTTCTACTAGAAAGTGCTTGTTTGGCGTCTGGATAAAAAACTTCTTACCTACCCTCATACATTCCTTAGCCATTTTCTTCTGGTTTTTCCAGGTGTATAGGTGTTCGATGACTGAATTGGAAAAAACGAGGTCAAACTCATTGTCTTCGAATTGGGAGAGGTCTGTTGCATCACCTGAAATACTGTCTATGCCGAAAGGTAAATTGTATTCTTCTTCAAGATTGAGTAAGGTTACTTTGACACGACCTTCCAATACCATATTTTTATCTTCCCAAAAATAGGCAGTACCACCCACATCAAGTATATGTATGGTTTTTTCCTCAGGGAAATTTTTATTGATCAAATCTTCGAAAACCTGAAACCGTCTATTTCTTAAAGCAAAACCCAAAGACTCAGGCTGGTCAGACGAAGCCATCAAGGCTTTAAAATTATTCATATTGGGATTTGGGCCTATATATTGTTCAACCTTTTATTTATTCACAAATAATTCCTACAAAAGTAATACCGCTATTGGATTCTTTTTTAATTTTACCATCAAATTCAAAAAAAATAAGTTAAATCCAGTTGAATTCCGATAAAATTATAAACCGCAGCCAGATTGAATGCGTATTTTCCCCAGTAGCTAGAGATTTTTATGAAAAAACGCTTTGATAAATTCTTTCCTTGGCTTTTTGTGATCGGAGATGTTGCTGTGTTGACATTTTCCTTTTTTCTGGCCGCTTTTATCCTTCAGGATGACAGTCTTTTCCTTAGTCCAGAGCCTTCCATGATACTGATTTTTATTTTGGTATGGCTAGTGATTACGCTGTTAAGGAAGGACTACAAATGGGGAAGGACAGTTAGGCCTGAAAAAATCCTTGAAAAGCAACTAGGCTCTCTTGTATGGTTTTTGGCCATTGTGGCTATTATTTGGATGCCTGTTTCTTTAGATAACTTAAGGCTGACTTACTTTTTTGTTTTGTGCTCTTCCCTCTTCTTTCTTCTTGGGTTTTATAGAGTTTCTGTTCACTTGATTTTGAGAAAATACCGTTCCAAGGGGTTCAACTATAGAAATGCTGTCATTTTGGGTAAGGGCAAAGAAAGCGCGCAATTGGAACAAATCATCAGACTTAGAAGAGATTTTGGAATCAGGTTTTTGGGTTATTATGATGATACAGTGGAGGGGCCTTTGGCAAAGGGAAATATTTCTAAGTTTTTTGAAGAAGCAGTTCAGAATAAAATTGACCTGATATACATCAATGAGTATCTTGATGAAAAGCTCATCAAAAAAGTCATTCACTTTGCAGATGAGCATTATATCAAAGTAAAAATCATACCTGGAAATACGCTTCAATTGGAGAAAAAACTTTCGTTTTCCAAATACGGTGATTTCTTTGTCATCAATGTCAATGAAATCCCTTTGGATTTTATGTTCAATAGGGTAATGAAAAGGAGTTTTGATCTGATTTTCTCCCTGCTTGTGACGGTATTTATTTTGAGCTGGCTGATTCCTCTTGTAGGTTTGCTGATCAAGCTGGAGTCTAAAGGACCTATTTTTTTTATACAGGAAAGGAATGGGGAAAACAACTATGTTTTCAATTGTCTAAAGTTTCGCTCTATGACCCCCAATGATTATTCGGATACCCATCAGGCTGTAAAAAATGACCCAAGGGTAACAAAAATAGGAGCTTTCCTGAGGCAGACCTCTCTGGATGAAATGCCACAATTTCTCAATGTATTGGTTGGCGATATGTCGATTGTCGGACCAAGACCGCATACTGTACCCATGAACAGGCTTTTTCAAACCCAAATTGATAAGTATAATTCCAGACATAAAATCAAACCCGGCATAACTGGGCTCGCTCAGGTTAAAGGGTTCAGGGGAGAAATTGAAAACGCTTACCAAATCCGGTCAAGGGTGAGACTAGACTTTTTTTATATTCAAAAATGGTCTATCTGGCTTGATTTGAGTATTTGTATCAGGACGGTGTATGAACTTCTACTCAACAGAGAGAATGCCTATTAAACCCCTCTGTGCATATTGTGGTAATAGTGAAAATCTAAAGTCGCATCAGGTCAGGGAGATGATGTTCGTTACGGGAGAAGAATTTCTATACGTCGAATGTCCAAATTGTGGTAGTCTGACATTGTGTGATGTACCTGATGACCTATCTCCATATTATCCAAAAGAATATTATTCCTTTTTACCATTGGTGAAATCTTCCATTGGGAAAAATGTACTCAAAGAAATGAGGTACGGATTATATAAGATGACGGGGAAAAATTTTTTGAGTCCTGTTTTCGGAGAATGGTTTGACCGTATTAAACCTGCGAAGTCGGCCAAGATAGGAGATTTGGGTTGTGGTAATGGACAGCTGCTTTATGAGATGTATGCTGCTGGCTTTAAAGATTTAAGAGGATTTGATCCATTTATAGAATCAGATTTTCGTCTGGGAAATAAGCTCAGCTTACAGAAAAAAACAATTTTCGAGGTAGATGGCAAGTATGATGTGCTTATGCTTCATCATGCTCTAGAGCACATGCCGGATCCTATAAAGGTGCTTGAGTATTGTTTTGGTTTGTTGAATTCCAAAGGACACCTGTTGATCCGTGTACCCGTCTCCGACGCCAAGGTGTGGAAGGATGAGGGTGTAGCTTGGGTTCAGTTGGATGCCCCTAGACACCTGCACCTTCCTTCTGTGAAGGGTCTAAATAATCTTGCCAAACAGGTAGGGTTCGAGTGTAAAGAAGTAGCTTTTGACAGTACTGGCTTTCAGTTTTGGGGTACAGAGTTGGTAAAAATGGGAAAGCCTCTGAGCAAAGTTGAAGATACGGCTGTTTTTTCAAGGCAAGATTTGGCAAGGTGGCGAAAAAAAGCGCATTTGTACAATAAAAAATCTGTAGGTGACCAGGCCAGTTTTTATTTTTATAAGCCTTGATTCAGTACGAAGAAATCCAGGGGAATTGGAGAGCGGAGAGATTGTATTAAATCAAATTATGATTTTCCGTAATGGCACCATGTTCCAACCCTTTACGGTTTTATGTAGTATAGACCTTGTTACTATAACAAATTGGACTTTTTGAAATAGGCTCTTTAGGTAGCAATGCTTATTTACACTTATCAAAAAATATAGAGGGGATAACACAAAACCCGACAGGTTCTAATTCAAATCAGTCTGTATCCACTATTTCGATAAGTAGACCTGTCAGGTTTATTAAATTAAGTAAAACTGGGTCACCCTATATTTTTTTGAGGGCATCCATGAAGCTCATTGTTTCTCCTTTCTTTTTGAAGATCAGCATAGGGACAGAATTGTTGATATTGACTAGTTTTTCTGCCACACTGCCCAATAGAGCAGCAGCAGAAGCTGTTCTTCCCCTACTACCCATAACAATCAAGTCTGCCTTTTCCTCTAAAGATACCCTAACGATAAAGCGCCCTTCATTGCCATCGTCTTTGCACTTATAAAGGCAATCTATGGGTTGCAGGTTATTTTTTTCAAAGAATTTTTCAAAATCTTTTTTTGCATGGCCTTCCATTATTTCTGCAAATTCTTCGTAAGATTTCCCTGTTTTGTAATATCCTGAAGGTACTGAATACACATGTAGCCCCAAAAGTTTTGCATCCGTGTTTTGCGTCAGGTTATGGGCAAATTCCAAACTCATTCTTGAGTGATCTGAAAAGTCCAGTGGAATAAGGATTTTTTGGGGAATTTTTGGCTCGGCTTTTTCGGTTAGGAAAAGCACAGGACAGGGTGCCCTGTGAGCCATGTTTTTTGCAAGAGAGCCACTTCCTTCAAGGCTTTCTTTACGTCCCATGATTATCAAGTCTACATCCTTGATTTTAGCCCATCTCAGAACGGTATCTAAAGGTTTACCTTCTTCTACAATCACCTCGATCTCAATTTCTTTTGGAAATGGGTTTTCATTGATGGTACCTCGGATATCGGCTTTGATGCTTTCATCTGCTGGTGCGACCAAGTCGGGAAAGTTCTTTGTAATTTCTTCCGGTAATGAAAGGTCCTTAGCCACATGGATAAAATATAACTTTTCTATCCCCAAAATTTTGGAGAGCAAAGCGATCTTTTTTACCAAAATATCGTCCATCTTGGACAGGTCCAGGCCAACCATAGCCTTTGTAAAATTCTTCATAAGTTATTTGACTCTCTTGTGAATTTCAATTTACGCTTTAAATATTTTCTTTGGAAAAATACCTGATCTAATTTACGCTAAAGGTTTTTGAAAAAAAGGGCTGAGACCTTCAAAACCCATATATTTGTGTTAAATGGCAAAGAAGCTTGAAAAATATTTTATTGCATTGGTCCCTGAGGGAGAAATTCAGGAAAAAGCAACTGCGATCAAGTTGGATTTAAAAGAAAAATTCAACCTAAAATATGCCCTGAAATCTCCTGCCCATATCACCGTTAAGATGCCTTTTCTATGGAATGAGCGAAAAGAAGAAGAGCTCATCCAAAAACTCGGCAGGTTTGCCAAGGAGCGTGAGCCATTTGACTTACGGCTTAGTGGTTTTTGGCATTTTGGCAACAGGGTTATTTTTATTGATGTGGTAAGCCATCCTCAATTAAATCAATTGCAAGACGAATTGTCAAAGTATACCAAACTTAACCTAAAGCTTGTTCAGGAACTCAGCGACAGAAATTTCAGACCCCATATGACTTTGGCCTTTAAAGACTTAAAGCCCAAGGATTTTGAAGTATATTGGGAATATGTGAAGGGGCTCAGTTTCAGGGAGCGATACGAGGTAAGCCACCTTGCCATACTAAAGAAAGTAGAAGGAAATTGGCAATTGGTCATCCAATTACCTCTTGGATCTTCTTAGTTTTTTTGAACCTTTCAATTTTAAAAAAAGCTTTAAATAATCCTCTGTCACATTGTCCCAATTGTAGCGGGCAATGAGTCCTGACCTGGCTATTTTTCTTAATTCTTCCATTTTTTCAGGCATCTCCTCGACATGATGTATGCATTCAGTCACTGCATCAAAGTCCTTTTTGAAAAATAAACCATGCTTGCCATCCTGTAACATTTCCTTGTTGAAAATGGTGTCCAGAGCCAGTATGGCACAACCATAACCGAGAGCTTTTAGCATTGCAGGGTTGGTGCCTCCATACTCATGTCCATGGAAATAGGCATAACTGAGGTTATATAGAGATTTTAATTCTTCAGGGTCTTTGACGTAACCAGTAAAAAGTACCCTTTCGTCCTTGATGTTTTTCAATTTATTGGCAAACTCATCCTCAAAAGGCACATCACCTACTATGACGAGTTTTCTTTTGGTATTGGATCTCAAAAACCCGCCTAAAATCAAATCTGCATTGTTATCAGGGATAAGCCTCCCTACTATAAGAAAGTAATCGTAGGGTTTAAGATCCCATTTTTTTAAGAGCTCAGGGTTGGAATGGTTGGCAGGGTTGGCACCATAAGCGATTACGGTGGATTCAGCACCAAACATTTCCAGGTAAATACGGTGCATTTCATCGGAATCAGTCACTACCTTATCGTAAAATTTAGTAGCGAGCCGTGAAGCAAATCTAAAATACCTGGAGCCTAACCCTCTCCATTTTGGTCTTAGCCATTCCAAGCCATCCACATTGATGGCGGTAGGTTTCCTGAAAATTTTGGAGAGAAGACCAAAAGGACCATTCCCACTATTGACCACAAAGATCACATCTACATCTGAAAGACATGCATGCATCATGGATAAAAAAGAGTGGGTCAGTTGTGTAAGACTTTTGGTTTCAATTGCCGGGATATAATGTAATTTTATACCATTTACTACAGGAGGCTTTTCATCAAAAAGGGCCTTGTGGCAATAGACCCTTACGTCTACTCCTTTTTTTATCAACCGCTCTCCCAGCTCTCTTACCAAAGTATCGTAACCGCCATATACATAGGGGTAACCTTTAGCACCTAAGATGGCTACCTTAAGAGGTGTTTTTAAGGTAGTATCTGACATATATATTTCTTCATTTTTTCTTCAAAGTGCTCAAAACTGTATTCTTTCAGAAGCCTTTCTTTTCCCAACTCTCCCATTTGAGAGGCGAGCTTTGCCTCATTGCAGAGTTGGGTGATCTTAGCAGATGCTTCTTTGATATCACCGATATTTACGAGATATCCTGTTTTCCCATCTACGACCATTTCGGAAGCTCCCCCCGATTTCGTTGCTATCACGGGTTTTGCGGAAGCCATAGCTTCCAATACCACGGTAGGAAAAGAGTCGGGCAAAATAGATGGGAGCACAAAAATATCAGTTGTTTTTAAAATTTGTGGTATATCTTCACGAAATCCTAGATTTATTACGTGATTATCAAGATTTTCTGAGCTAATCTTTACATTTATTTCGTTTTCAATGTCCTCATACCCAGGATATGGGTCTCCCACCATAAGAAAAACAGTATCGGGATTTTCGGTAATTACTTTTTTCGCAAGTTCTAAAAAGAAAAGTTGACCCTTACCTGGATTAATTCTTCCGATCATGGTGACCACCTTTTTTTGTGTTGTTATTCCAAGCTCTTGGCGGATGTCCTCCGTACATTCCATAAATGGTTTTACTTCAATTCCATTGTGTATGACAAGGGGTTTGGCATCATCCAGGTATTTTTTCCAGTGTTTTGCTACAGATTCCGAGACAACAATAGGTTTGGGAGTACTTCGGTCCACCTGAGAAGCCAAAAATTTCACTAAAAATCTTGGGGACTGTATGATTTCATGAATATGCCAAACATGAGGAATCCCCCTTCTTCTGGCAAATGTAGCCCCCACAATGACGGCAAGTGTATTGGAGTAAATAAGAGAAATAGGTTCTTTTTGATGGATTTCATCCAATAACCGATAAGCTTTGTATAGTTTTTTGCCCCTATCCAATATACCTCTAGGGTGAAAATGCTTTCTCCTCAAGATACCCAGGTTCAGTATTTTGTATTCAAACCCCTGTCTTTCAATTTCTGGACGGAGAGGCCCATCACCAGGAAGTATCATCAAGGTAGGGTATCCCAAATCCCTAAAAATGTTCATGACATATAGAAGGATTTTGGAAGCGCCATATAATTCCGATGAACTATGTAAAAAAATGACCTTACCTTTTTGACTCATGTTTTCTAAAATAAACTCTAAAAACGCCTCCTTTTCGGAAGGCAACTGCTAAGCATTCTAAAAAGAACGCCAAGGGCAAAATTAAAGCAATCCTAATAAGTACGCTTAGTTTTTTCTTATTTTTTAATTCCAGAATGATATTCCCTTTATATCCAGTCTTACCCATCAATGCTCTCAACATACCCAAAACGCCTAAATGAACAGAGAAATACTGGGTTTTTAGGTGTTTAAAGCCTATATTTTCTACTTGGTTGATCAGCATATCTTCCTTCCAATGGCTTAGGTGTTTCGGGATATCTAAGTGCATCCAGAATTTGCCGGCTATCTTGTATTGCCAGCTTCCGAGATTAGGAACCTCTATGGCCAGAACTCCCTCTTCATTGAGGTTTTCCAGGCAAAGTTTTTCAAGCAGAACCATTGGTTCTGGGAGGTGTTCCAGGACATGAAACAAGGTTATGGCATCATAATTTCCACCCTCAATTTTACCACTTTGGTAAAAGGTATCATGAATCTGAAGTCCGTATTTTTCTTTTGCAAACGATGCTCTTGGACCAGAGGTCTCTACTCCTACACCTTCCCAGCCCTTGTTTTTTACCTGAAGAAGGAACTGCCCTTTTCCTGATCCAAAATCTAGACAACGCTTTATTTTAGATGTACTTAATTTTTGGAGTGTTTGGATCACTTTTTTTGCTTCTCTGAAAATGATTTTTTCAAAGATAGACTTTCGATTGTCTACCACAGTATAAATCTCATCTTGGTAGAGTGCTACCTGATCCACATCTTCAAGAAGGTAAAGCCAGGTCAATGAGCAATTTTTACATTTTACCAGACCTTGATCTTTTGTTTTTTCAGGTGCTGGAGTATGACAAAGGGGGCATACAAGTTGCCTCATAAAGTACTATACGGTCAGGTTTAAAATCTGGAATAATAATCTCCTTAAAGTCCAAAGGTATTAAAAACCTGACTTGATATACTTCGAAAGAGAATAATAACACTTCTCCAGGCCGGGGAAGGCATCCCTCAATGCAGATTTACCAGTCATATTCTCCATTAATTCTGATTTGGCAGCCATTTTATTGAGCTTTAAGCTAAGCGCTATCCCTTTGATTTTATGAAGTAAAGTAGCAATCTCTGCCTCATCAAATTTGGAAATAGCAAGTTTCAATTGGCTTAAGCTTTCACTTAATTCCTGAGCGCCTTCTTTTAAGATATCCTTAAACAAACTTTCATCTCCTCCGAGTACATTCAGAAGAGATGCTTTGTCAAATATTTCTATGTTGATTTCATCACTTGTATCTTCTGGGTTGAAAATAAGCTCGGTGACTTCAAGTAGTTTTTCTTTTTCGATAGGTTTGGTTAGGAAAAAGTCCATACCTGCCTGCATACAATTCTCTCGCTCACTCTGCAATGCTCCTGCTGTAAGCGCTACAATGGGAACTCTCGTTTTAGTGTCTACTTCCAGTTCTCGAATTTCCCTTGTGGCTGCAAACCCATCTTTGATTGGCATCTGAACATCCATAAAAATAAGGTCAGGGCTTTCTCTTTTGTAGAGATTTACCGCTTCTTGGCCATGCTGTGCTTCTATGATTTTGGCTTGTGGATAATAATTCTTGATGACAGTCTTGAGCAAAAGCATATTTAGAGAAACATCTTCTGCTATCAGTATTTTCAATTCATTGTTATTTTTTACACCTGCACTCACTGGGTTTTTCGGAGCCAGTTCCCCAGGGATTTGATTATTGCTAAGTTTATTGAGGCTATAAAACAGTTCAGAAATTTTAGCAGGTTTGATCAGTTTAATATCTATATCGAGCTCTTTGACTTGCTTATCCAATTGTGCGTCATCAGCGGAACTGTAGAGGATTATTTTCGGCTTTTTTTCAGGGTATTTGTTGGCCAGTAGTTTTTTCATTTCCCTGACAGTACTTATACCATCCATAAAAGGCATGTGGTAATCGACAATAAATACATCGAATATTGCCCCCTGTTCCAAAAGGGTCAAAGCTGAAATGCCGTTATCTACAGATTCGGATTTAATATTCCAATGGGCTAGAATATCATGAAGGATTATTCTGTTGTTTTTATTATCATCAATGATCAGGACATTTTTGATATTCGTGAAGGCCGTTTCATCCTTTTCTGATTCCGTATTGAAAGGTTTTTTAATAGAAAATGAAAAAACAGACCCTTTGCCCACTTCTGACTCCAAGATAATCTTAGACTCCATTTTTTCTGCTAACATCTGCGATATAACTAGTCCCAGACCAGTGCCTCCAAATTTTCTTGTAGTGGAGGAGTCTGCTTGGGAAAAAGACTTGAATAACTTTTCTTTTTGTTCTTCTGAAATTCCTATACCGGTATCTCTAATAGCAAAGGTGAAAATTCCTTCGTCTCCTTCTTTTTCAAAAGTTATGCTTAACTCTACTTCTCCCTTTTCAGTAAACTTAATGGCATTGCTCAGTAGGTTGACAAGAATCTGCTTAAGGCGAATCTGATCTACGATAATATAACGGGGAATGTCTACCTGGATATTGAGAAGAAATTCTATATTCTTTTTGGCAGTATTGTATTTAACAATATCCGCCGTCTGTTCCGCAAGCTCTACTATGTCAGTTTCTACCTCCTCCAGATCCAGTTTTCCTGCTTCAATTTTTGAGAAATCCAAAATGTCATTGATGATTCCCAAAAGCGAATGGGCGGAGGTATTGGCACTGGTGACATATTGCAACTGCTCATTATTGAGATCAGTATTGATCAATAGGTCCGTAAAACCGATAACACCATTCAGCGGCGTACGG
>NZ_REBN01000179.1 GCF_007692705.1 Mongoliibacter sp. | reverse complement strand
TAGGATTAGGACTTTCTTCCAACCAAAAACTCCTGGACTGGCTGAGGATGGAAGGCTACTTCCGCTATGGGTTTAGAGATATGGCATGGAAGTATGGAGGAGGTATTGAGACAATGTTTCTAGACCGAAAAGATAGCAAATTGATGCTCTATTACAGTCATGATATCGTTGAAATTGGGAAAGTCCCACTTCTCAAGTCAAATACTTTTAGCAGAACCAGTGATATTTTCCGTGAATTTCTAGCAGAAAGAATGGATCAGGTAGAGCGCTTTTCCTTGACATTTTCCCAGATTCCTCTTCGTAACTGGAGGTTTTCACTGGCAAGCAGTCTGGAAAACAGGGTGCCACTTTGGGTAGATCCGTCGGATTTAACCCAAGAAGGTTTTTTGGCTTCTTTCAGGGCGGCAGAATTCGGACTCAACTTGAAATACACTGCAAAAGAAAACACTTCGAAGATAGGCTCAAGTTTTCTTCCTGGCCCTCCCTCCTATCCTGTATTTCAATTGAACTTGTCCCGTGCAGTTCCTCAGGTGTTCGGAAGTAATGTGGACTTTTGGCGTCTTGCGATGAAAATGCAGCACGAATGGAAAAAAGGTGTTTCTGTAAATCGATTTCAACTCTCGGGTATGGGGACCTGGGGAGAATCATTGCCTGCCTCCTATCTGAATACTGGGTTTGGAATCAGCCCTCAAGCACAGGGTATTGCCTTCACTTTGCCTGGATTTTTACAGACCATGCGGGTTTATGAATTTTTATCTGATCAGGCCATGCATGCCAGTTATTCCCATTTGACTGGCCCCTTACTCAACTATAAAATGGGCTGGGTAAGCTTCGCACCCCAATTGAACCTGACACAAAGCTTTGCCATCGGCAGCATTCGGGATAATTCTATGGCAGAGAATCTTGGTTTTAAAACCATGGAAAAAGGGTACTTGGAATCCGGTATGGAGTTGCAAAACTTGATCAAATATAAATCCGGCTTTGGTTTTCAGGGAATTGGCATCGGAGGATTTTACCGTTGGGGAGGATACGCCAACCCTACATTCAGAGAAAATCTCCAGATTACTTTTTCATTGACTACTGCTTTTTAAGTCCTGTTTCCTTACACATAACCTTTTATATACAGCCCTGTATATGCACCTCTTTTTCCACTTATCAATTACTATATTTGGATAATAAATCCTTTGAAAAATATGATGATTAGGAAAAGACAGTGAAACATGCCAAGGAATAAGCTTTTAATTCAGATACTGAAATTATATTGAATACTTATTAACAGGTCTTTTTAAAATTAATGTATTTCTATATGAACAACCTCCTTATAAATAGTATCGAAAGAGAAATCAAACTTAATCAGCAGGAAAAAGTAGCTGTGCAAAATGCATTTGGATTTTCCATAAAGCTCCAAAAAGATGCCGCTAGAATTATCAGCGAAGTACAATATTGATATCAAGTATTTTCAGGTAGATCTTTTTGATATACAATCCACCCAAGAAATCTACGACACCATTAAAGATCATGGATGGCATGTAAGCCATTTGGTTAATAATGCAGGATTTGGGGACTATGGAAGTTTTTTGGAAACTTCTCTGGAAAAGGAACTGAACATGATCAACCTGAACATCAGCAGTTTGATGATGCTGACCAAGCTTTTTGCAAAGGATATGGCTGCAAGAAAATCAGGCAGAATTGAATTGAAAGAAAAGAATGCAACGCTCTTTTATTTTGGGATCTTGTGTTTGCTGCTGTCTTTGGCTTTTTGAGCCATCCTGATTTTTGTGATTTTCTCCTTTCAGGGCTTTTTGATGGGAGGGCGCATGAGTCATACCGTAGGGTTGGTCAATGACAATTCCAATTTGTTCTCAGTGGGTTGGAGCCGGTTGGCAGGGGATCTTCGGATAGCCCACTTCATTGGCATGCATGCTGCTTTGCAGGTTTTGCCTTTGCTGGCCTTCTACATGCTTAGAAATACAAAAGCAACCTTATTTGTTGGCCTGCTTTACGCCGCATTGGCCACTTTCACCCTGGTGCAGGCGCTCAAGGGTAAGCCTCTTTTTCCTGATAAATCATTCACTCCTTTAACTGAAAAATCATGAAATCGAGCATGACAAAAATGTCACACAAGGGATGATTGTATACCATGCGAAGATTCCATATGTCAATTGAAAAACAAATTATAATCTTATGAAAACTATATTTATAACATTAGCAATCTTATGTACAAGTTATTTTATCAGCAATGCTCAAATCAGTTCCAAAAAATACGATGAAGCAGCCAACCTGATTGAATGGCCAGCTGAATTTAATCCTAAAAACAGTGATTTCTATGTGCACAACGAAATCGAAATCCAGGCAAAACCTGAAGTCGTCTGGCGATTACTGGTTCAGGCCAGTAATTGGGAAAACTGGTAAGATGGCATTCAAAATATACGGTTTGAAGAACCCAGTCAAAGGGATTTAGATGCCGAAACCAAAGTATTTTGGAATTCTATGGGTCAGTCTCTGAACAATGAAGTGGTACAGTTTGAATTCAATAAAACCCTGGCTTGGCAATTTCATGAAAAGAAAATCCAGGGGATGCATGCCTGGGTAATCATTCCAAAGGAAACGGATTCTATATTTATATCGGCGAGGCCTTTTGATTAAAACTCCTTCAATCTTGCTGAATGGATTCAAATCCCCTCCTTCTCCCTCATTTCCATCAAAAGTTCTTTTCCAAATGTAAGTTTCTTAGCTAAGGTACTTTTTGGATCCACAACCCGCCAGAAGGGGGTAATGGTCTCAAGATTCCCCCCGTTTTGCAACTCTTCATGGGCCGACTCGGCTACAATCCGTAGAAAAATCCCTGTGGTCACCGGGCAGGTATAATCTGCCCCATATTCCAGGGCCAGGTCTTTTCTGATGGTTTTGATATCCAGACTTCTGCCTTCTGGAATTGTTTTGACATATGCATCGACAAGCTGAGGCGTGGCGATCAGCATGGTACTACCAGCAGGGATATCTGCAAAGTCTTTATCTGTTCGTTTGACCTTGGGGATTTTTTGGATATCCCGCTTTTCTATCCAGGTTTTTTTCTCGGCCATATTATTCTCCCAGTTGGATATTAAAATTACCTAATACAATTCATTTTTTTTTCAAATCATTTAAAGAATTTTTCAGTCTGGGTTATTTTCCATCAAGTCTATCGCTGTATAGAGGCTTTCTGATAGCCTTTTTGGGTGGCGTATTTCATTGATGATAAGATGGAATAAATTATTTAATACAATAAATAAAATAATCAGATAAATTCCCTAATCGCTTCCACCACTTTTTCAGGCTCCTCTTCCTGAGGAAAATGTCCGGAACTTTCCAACTGAATGACTTTGGCATCGGGAAAACCTTCCTTGAATTTCTCTAAATTTTTGGGAGTAATGATGGGATCGGCCATTCCCCAGATCAGCAAAATGGGTTTGTTTTTTATGGTTTCTTTCTTTTCCCAAAGAGTTTCAAACCAGTCTTGATCGTACAGCAACGATTTCGCGAAAGCCAGTGTCCCGTTTCTTTCCGAAGGCTTGCTGAATGGTTTGGAGTAATGTTTTAAAATTCTTTTCTCTGGTTTTGTATCCGGACCATAGGATTTAGGCAATATAAACCTTGAAGAGAAATTAAGTTGCCTATATAAAAAAGGAAGGAAAGGACTTCTGAGAATTTTGGTGAATTTTTCATATTCAGGATCACCTTTACTGCTCCATAGCCAGGAATTGAGAACGACGATTCTTTTGACCAGTTCGGAATGTTTTAAGGCAAAGTCCATCCCTATCGGCCCTCCAAAATCATGGAGTACAAGGGTAATATCATTCAGCCCTTTTTCGACTACAAATTTTTCCAAGGTACGGACATGATTTTGTGTACTATAATCATAATCTTTAGGCTTATCAGAAAGTCCGAATCCAATATGGTCTACTGCAATGCATCTGTACTTTTCACGGAGTCCTTTGATTACCTTTCTATAATCAAAACTCCAGGAAGGGGTACCATGTACAAAAAGGAGAGTCTCTCCCAAACCCTCATCGATATAATTCATAGAGTAAGAACCAAGCTGAAATGAATGGGTTTGAAATGGGTATTCTGCCCTGTCCAACCAGGGATGTTGTGCCTGTACCATGGTAGAAAATGTTGAAATTGATAATAAGAGTAAGATGACTTTTTGCATGTCTTTGAATTTTCATGCAAGTTGTCGGAAAAGAAAAAAATATATTTTGGTCTATACCAAGATTTAAATCCGAATACTATTGATCAGTTTACTGAAATTGGTAGGGTCGATACCTAGATAGGAGGCAAGGTATTTTTGAGGAACCAATTGTAGAAGATGTGGACTTCTTGTGCAAAAGGTACGGAACCTTTGTTCCATATTTTCAGATTTTAGCTCCAACTGCCTGTCCAATACTCCTGCCAGAATCATTTCGGTCATCTTTCTGAATAACCGTTCAATTTCCTGATATTCATCAAAAAGTTTTTGAAGATCTGTATAAGTTAAAGCCAGAACCTCAGAATCTGTCAGGCTTTGTAAACTGTATTTGGATGGTTGTTGCAATAGAAACGAATCAGGAATAGCACAGAAATCAGAGGCATAGGTGAAAGCCATTACATGAAGCTTATGGCTGTTTTCATAAAAGGACATCTGGGTTCCTTTTTTGATAAAATACAATTCAGTTTGAACCTGCCCAGGTGAAATCATTAATGCACCTTTTTCAAAGCACCTGTTTTTTAACTTATCAAACAGTGCCTTAAATGCAGATTCTGACACAAAAGAGAAACGATTGAGTAGCTGATATAGAGACTGATAATCCATTTAATTTTATAGTATAGAGCAAGGTCAAGAATTTAAGTCAATTTTAAAATAAAGATATATTGTAATTTTTTGATACTATTTTATGGTGTGGCCCATGCTTATTCAAACAGTCCTTTTCTCTTGGAGTTTCTATTTTACAAATCTTAAATGGAATGATACAAACCGATAATTTCCAAAAAGTAGAGGTCGCCGCCCGAAAGGAGTTGAGAAGCTGGCTGGAGAAAAAGCATCAACAGCAAGAAAGCGTTTGGCTGGTGACATTTAAGAAATCAGTGCCCGATAAATACCTCTCCACTCCGGAGGTATTAGACGAATTACTTTGTTTTGGATGGATAGATGGCATAAGAAGAAAATTGGATGAGAACCGGACCATGCAATTGATTTCACCCAGAAAAGTGGAGCATTGGGCCAAAAGCTACAAAGAGCGAGCTGCTAAACTGATTGAAGAAGGTAAGATGCAAGAGGCTGGATTCCGATCAATAGAATTATCCAAGCAAGCTGGCCTTTGGGATTTTATGGATGATGTGGACAAACTGATTGTACCCCAAGACCTGTTGGAAGCACTTAAGAAAAAAGATGGTGCGGAAGACTTTTTCCATGCCATCAATGATTCCAGTAAACGCTTTGTGCTCCGCTGGATCAAACTGGCGAAAACAGAGAAGACCCGAGCTTCCAGTGTGGAAAAGATTGCCCAGCTTTCGGCTAAAGGGGAAAAGTTGAAGGGGAGCTAAAGGACATAGTAAATATTTATGGTAAAAATACTGAAAATCACCCCAGAGAATCTACCTCTGAGGTGCTATCTTTTGACTCAAACAACATAGAGGAACCCGTCCCCATTCCAATAATGGAACGCATGGCTTTTTCAGGTTCTATGTCTAAGAATTTCAAGCGGGAAATCGGAAAATGGTAAATATTACCATTCATCGGATTGGGTGCCGTAGGTACAAAAACGGTGTACAGATCAGTTGACACAATTTCAGTAACAAAGCCAGTCATAAGTACACCTGTATTATAAGGATCTACGAGCACTACCTGGCTGAAAGGCATTTTCTTGGATCCTGAAAACTGAATCACAATTTCCTGCAAAGTGGAGTAAAGAGGGATTTGCAGCAGGTATTTTCTCTCAAATGTCTTGAAATACCTCCTGCTTCTGGTATCTCTGGTAATCAGTCCAATAATGAAAATAAATGCGATCAGTATCAGTAAAGAAAGTACTTTGATAAGAAGGGCATGAGATTCGGAATTTTTATCCAACACAGCACTGATCGGTTCCACCAAATTAAAGACAAACTTAAAAATAAAGGACAATAAAAATAAAATGATGATCGTGGGTAAGGTAAGCAATAGCCCACTAATCAAGGTCTCAATAAAGAAGGTTTTATTCCACTTCTTCTTTAAAGGGCTTTCAGGTTCGGGTTGAAATGATGAGAAATTTTCCATTTGACATTGATTTTAAATGTAGACCGTGCAAATATGGATAAATTTAATCTTGCCTTATTCAAAATCATTAATTAAAGTAAACCTTTTAATATTCAATCACTTTGCCTAATACTACTCAAATCAATTTTCTGTCGCAATCACAATAAACTTAACCGAATTGAAATAAATCTTTAAAAAAATTACTCTTCATAGATAATCGAGGTAATTCAATGAGTGTATGTTTCACTATTCTTGGAAAACAAATCCTACTTCGGCCAAGACCTTACTTTAAAGCCCTTCACCATTCTCTTACTTTGAACTCATAAGCGGCCTCACTTTTTAAAATCCCCAATCCTCCATTGATATTGGTATACACCTGGACAGGCTGTGCAAATGGATCTCCGTCACTATAAGCCTGCAAATTGAAGGTATTCTCATAGAGGTAATAACTTTTAGAAATAGATTTAAGAACGATATAAATACTCACCCTGAATCCTTCTGGAAGCTCTCTCTCTTCCATAGAGAATGCTGTACCGGAAGAGGTCATTTCCATTTCAAAAGTCCTTCCATCAAATAACCTGTCATTGAAAAGAATGGTCCTCCATAAATAATCCTGTTGGTAAACAGGGTCTTTTGATCTGAGACTGATGGGATATATCATGGTTTCAGTCCGCTCATTTCCAAATTGATCCTCAAAGGTCATTATCCTTTCTTGAAAAGCTGAAATTTCATAGAAATTTTCACCAACCGGGTCATCAAAAATTATGCTGATCTCATCACTTCTATTCCAATCTTCCCCTGTACTTCCCCTTACAATAAATTCTTTAATGGCTACTTTCTGGGGAATGGTTTCATTCAATTGAATAGTTTCATATCCAGGAACTTCTACAGTAATCGAATAATCGACCAACTCTTCCAGAATAATCTCATCAGCCTTGTAGGTTTCTGATGCATCATCATAAATCAAAGAGTGGGTTGATGAAGCAGAACCCAAAGTCACTTTCGCGTCTGAAATTCTTTCAAAAGCAGATCTATTATCCAGGATATGCTTACTGAAACTTAACCTGATCTCCGGAGATTGCCCGGCCTTCAAGTTGGATACTACAGTGACATTGGGTTTTTCAAATGGAATATCTACATCGACAACTGTTTCGCATGCACTAAACCCAAGTAAAAAGAAAAATAATAAAAAAAAATATAAATTATTAAAACTCACTCGGGATCTTATTTGCGTTTCACTCATATCAGTTAGGCAATATATTTTTATACCTGATCTCATAAGCTCTTAAAATTTGAAGGAATAAGAAAATGAAGGTATCATAGGGAACAAGCTGTACTGTATAACTTTACGGTTTCCACTTCGGTCAAACCCAATATCCATAAAGAACGGGTTCAATCTGTTATAGGCGTTATAAACCCCCAAAGTCCATTTCCTCTGTCCCCAACTCGTATCCTTCCACCAACTGAAACTTAAATCCAAACGATGATAAGCCCTGTTTCTGAAATTATTCCGGCTTTCGTAATATTGGATTTGCGGCCTAAAACTATCTCCCCATCGGGTAGTTTCGGCTCCTTCATACCTCTGGGTGGGCAGTGACACCGCATTTCCGGTACCATAGACCCAGACCAGAGAAAAATCCCTATTCTTTTTCCAATTGTGGGTAAGGGCCAAGCTTATGTCATGCCTTCTGTCATATTTAAAAGGGAACCAATCACCAAAATTGATTTCATCAAACCTTCTCTCTGTATTGGACCAGGTATATCCTAACCAACCGGATACCTTACCGACTTTCTTTTGCGCAAACAGCTCAACACCATAGCTCCTACCTTCACCTACAGCTACTTTTTGCTGCCAGTCCTGGTCAATATTCAGAAAAGTGGCCCCATCCCTATATTCAATCAGTCCGTCCATTGTTTTGTAGTAGGCCTCAGCACTCAGTTCAAAACCTTTAAAAGTTTTAAATGCTCCCATAGCAACCTGCATAGATCTTTGAGGTCCAATCTGTGGTGTAGCGGGAACCCATAAATCTGTAGGCAATCCCAATCCGGCATTGGTCAACAAATGAATAAACTGTGCCATGGTTACAAAAGAGGCTTTGATAGAAGTACTCTCATCAAGCAGGTACCTCGCTGCCAATCTTGGCTGCAAGGATTTGTAATGCTCTCCATCGGTCAAAAAACCTGAATAGTGTAGGCCAACATTTGCTTTCAGCCGCGAGCTGATATTGATATCATCTTCAACATAAAAAGCATATTCGGTGGAGTTCAACACTTCAGACCCCAACACCATATCATCTTCCCTTTGAGTGCTTTCACTCGCGTAAACACCCGGTGAAAACCGGTGAAGGATGGCATTTCCTCCAAATCTCACGTAATGATCCGGGTTTGGAACAAATTCAAAATCAGCCTTTGCAGCCCAATCTCTAATTCCTGAAAAGTACCTTTCAGCGTAAAATCTGTTTTCAGATATTCCAAATCCACTCACTTCCTGTTCAAACTCACTAAATAAGTCAAAATTGTACCTGCTATAAGTAAAAGTATAATTGGCAAAAAGTCTGTTATTGATAATGTTATTCCAACGTAAAGCAGTTATAAAATTCCCCCATTTTAAACCGAATTCATCCTTATAGTCAGTTCTTTGGTTTCCGTCAACATAAAAGTTTTTGGTTCGTGCATATGCTTTGTCATCCCCGGAATAAACACTTAGGTAAAGTCTGTTCTTTTCATTGACAATATGATTCACTTTTCCATTGAGGTCATAAAAGTAATATCCGACAGATTCATTGCCTGAAGTAGCTGCTTGAATAATAGGCCTTGCTAAAATATCCAAATAAGTTCTTCTCGCTGAAAGAATAAAGGAAGTCTTATCCTTTTTAATAGGCCCTTCGAGTGTAAGTTTGGATGCGATAATACCTATAGAACCTTCTCCTTTAAATTCCTGCATATTACCTTCCTTCATAGTTACATCTATTACTGAAGAAAGTCTACCACCATAACGGGAAGGAAACCCACCTTTGATCAATTCCACATTATTGATTGCATCCGCATTGAAAACTGAGAAAAAACCAAACAAATGAGAGGCATTATATACTGGAACTCCATCCAAGAGAATGAGGTTTTGATCAGGACCACCACCCCTGACATACAAACCGCTGGCTCCTTCAGTACCAGATTGTACTCCGGGTAATAACTGTAAGACCTTGAACACATCCACCTCTCCCAAAAGTGCCGGTAGTTCCTTTATTTGTTTAATTGGAACATTGATGGTACCCATTCTTGTGATTTCCTGAATAGGATCAAGGGCATCAGAGGAAACAACAAACTCTTCCAACATTCCATCTGCAGCCAATTGGATATTGATCAATGTATCCTTTTTTACCGGCAGGTAAATCCTCTGACTTTGATAACCCACGAAACTGACATACAAATCAACGCTATCGGCAGTAGTAGTATAAGAATAAAACCCAAATTGATTGGATACAGCTCCTTTTTTCAAGACTTTATCAAAAACATTGGCGCCAATCAACACTTCCCCCGAGGATGCATCTTTGATATTTCCACTGATCGTAATTCTTTGTGCTGTAGATATGGTGAAGGTCAAAAAAACCAACAAAGCAGAACAGTAAATTTTCTTCATTTAACAAAATAAAATGCTGGAATATGAATATTTCACAATTTTAACTAAAAAAATGGTAGGAATAAATAATTATTTAAAAAAATTACCAAACCATAAATTTCAACTCATCCATGACATATTCAAGTTTTTACGAGCTAAATCTTATTGAGCTAATTAACGGAAATATTTACACCACAAAAGGAATTAAAGTCATAAAAGAAAACACTCCTTCTTTTGTTCTCTTTTGTCACTTTTGTGGTTCATTAAAAAAACCTTTTTCACCAATATTCCATCCCACTATTTGAAATATTAAAGAATACAAAGGAACATACGTAATCTACAACTAGCGTCTTTACCAATCTTTATCTCTGTATGAAGCCTTAAAGATTTACTAATTCGCCTCTGCTACTTTGACTTTTGCCTTTTTCAGTTTTTCTCCATTGAGCTTGTAAACCAGATTCGAGGCAATTGTGCTTCTGACTGCCACATAGCTGGAAAAGTCCATGATAGTGATCAGACCTATATCAGAAGAAGCAGCTCCACCATTTTTGATCAAAAAGCCTGCAATGTCTCCCTTACTGATTTTATCCTTCTTGCCTGCACTGAGGTAAAGTAAAGAGAATTCAGAAGGTTCAGAAGCTATCGTTTCCTCTATGGTGATCTCCTCAACGCTTTTCTCATCGAGATATTCCGGAAATGCTTCATCATTTGCCAAGACCAGATACCCCTGCCCTGAGGCATGCATTCTGGCGGTCCGCCCATTTCTATGGGTAAATGCATCTTCCTTTGGAGGAAATTGGTAGTGAACAATATGTTTGATTTCAGGAATATCGAGGCCCC
Source organism: Mongoliibacter sp. (assembly GCF_007692705.1). GTDB lineage: Bacteria > Bacteroidota > Bacteroidia > Cytophagales > Cyclobacteriaceae > Mongoliibacter. Next base: position 20,648 of record NZ_REBN01000179.1, on the reverse strand, counting down.
TGGATGCCAGGTCAGTTGCAATCAATAAATTGACCACGCCACTTCTGAATTTGATCAGATTTTTCTCCCTATCCAGTTGTTCCATTCCTCCATGCAATACTGCATGTTCATAGCGATGGTCATTTAAAAGCAAACTGATGCGGTCCACGGCTTCCCGGTGGTTGCAAAACACAATACATGCTTCACCCTGAAAATGAGAAATCAGGCGCATCAAGCCCTGAACTTTCTCTTTGCTCGAAGTGGTGACCAACTTCAATTCCAGTTTGGATTCCTTATTCTGGAACAGAAAATCAACAACAGGAGGATTGTCAAAAGGAATAAATTCCGGTAAACGTCCCATTTTGGTAGCTGAAGTCAGGAAATGCTTTTGCTTCCCTGTTAATTTTCGGAATATATCCCTCAATTGATCGTGAAAACCGAATTGTAGCGACTTATCAAATTCATCCAAAACTACCAATTGTATGGTTGCTGTTTCCAATGAGCCTTGGTTGACATGGTCTGAAAGGCGGCCAGGAGTTCCTATTACCACATCTGGAAACTCACCCAGACTGTTTTTCTCAAGCTTCATGGAATGCCCACCATAACAGGTACTGACCCTAAAGCCGGTTTTGAGGGACTTGAAAACCTGCTCAATCTGAATCGCCAATTCCCTTGAGGGCACAATGATGAGTGCTTGTATACTGCGGGAGGTGGGGTCAAGGAGCTTGAATAAAGGAAACAGAAAGGCCAGCGTTTTACCAGATCCTGTTGGGGCCAGCAGCATGGTATTGGGATGTTTCTCTGTAGCATCAATAAATGCACGCTGCATGTCATTGAATTCACTTATCTCCAAACTGCTTAAAAATTGTTGTTCTAAACCTTGTGTTCCTTCTTCCATATTGCGAAGATAACTGAATTTAAAAGATTAGAAGGAAGGGAAAATGGAATTTGGCAACTGAGTAATACATTTTAATTGAAAAATCAGCAAAAATCCAGAAAACCTAATTCTGTCCCATAATCCTTGGGTTCCGACACATTTTTTTGTCAGAAAGAGAAGGCTCATTTAATCTTGTACGCATAAGCAACCAAGCATATGAGCAATCAAAAACACAGATATCTCTTTCTGATTCTCCTAGGATTGATTTACAATTTCCTTCTGTGGGTTCAGGCTATCTAATCCAATCGGGCTTATGCATTAGCAATGAAATCAAAACAAAAATATTAATTTTCAATAATTATGAAAAAGATTTTACCTTTTAGACACATTGAATGGTGGGTGGTGACCTTCCTTTTTATCGCCATCATTTTATCCAATATCATCAACGGTCCCAATTTCAGGCTCAATAATGAGCAAGGGGTTATCTATTTTGCCAAGATATTTATCCCTTTGATATTTATGGGGAGTTTTTACCTTTTCCATTTACGGATTTTACCCAATTACCAAAAAGACAAAGGCAAGGCAAAACTGATCATTTATACCATCTTGCTATTCTTTGGCTCTTTTATTTCGATTGGTGCGTTTTCAGTTTCTGCCGGCTTTACCAATGATTTTCTGATGCCATTTTATTTCAACTCTCTGGCCATTTATGCTGGGTATTGTGTAATTATCTACACCCTGAACCAGATTTTCATAACAAAAGATGAAAAGGATTTTCGCTTGTACAATTTCATCAGGTTTATCCTGATTTACATCTTTGTGGTAATTTTTCTTCTTCAGTTTCAGCAGATAGCAGAAGAAGTCATAGCATTTTTGTTTGTCGTTATCCTGCCTGCAATTATTGCTGTAATGACTTATAATTTCTTTTTAATCTACAGCTATAAAAAGCAAGGAAGAAAAAGTGAAGCATTGGCATTCAGCATATTGCTTCAATTTCTTGTAGCGGTAATATTTATAACCATTTATTTCGAAAGTAATGCTCTAGAAGCTCTGATAATCGGGGTAATTGTCATTTTCTGTATTATGGTCATCATCATTCCTGTATCCAATATATTTTTCCGAAAATACGACAATTACCTGGGGCAGCTGAATACGCTTTCTGTAAAAGTGGATCAAGGCACTGCCAACTTGGCTTTCCTGCGCTCTCAAATCAATCCGCATTTTCTCTTTAATGTCCTCAATACGCTCTACGGAACAGCCCTGCAGGAAAATGCTGACAAAACCTCCGAAGGCATTCAAAAGTTGGGAGACATGATGCGCTTTATGCTTCATGAAAACAATCAGGAAAAGATTCCTGTCGTCCGCGAAAAAGAGTATCTGGTAAACTATGTGGATTTGCAAAACCTCAGGGTCAAAGATCAGGAAAACGTAGAAATCTCATTCCATAGAAACGAAGATGCATGTACCGGAGAAATCGCTCCCATGCTTTTGATTCCTTTTGTAGAAAATGCCTTCAAGCATGGGATCAGTCTGCAGAAAAAGTCTTGGGTAAAAATAAGTCTTCGCTGCCTAGACGGCTCCGTACACCTTGATGTCAATAACAGTATCCATCGAAGTGCTGAGCAAGATCCCGAGAAAAAAGCTTCCGGTATTGGTCTGGAAAATGTTCGACAAAGATTAACCCTCATGTACCCCGACAAACACGAACTTATTATTCGGGAAAATGAGTCAGAGTATTTTGTACATTTAAGCGTTAAATTATTATGAAAAGGATGTGAAATATGCTTTGCGAAATATACTTCTTGAAATACGGTAGAAATATGCTAAAGCGAAATAATTTGAAATATTTCAACTCTATTTCCATCGTATTTCTACATTATTTCAACAATATTTCCACCATATTTCTAAATTATTTCAATTTAAACCCTATCCAAACTAAGTGTAATGTTATCCGCAATCGCCATCGACGACGAACCAATGGCCTTAGAAGTGATCAAGTCACATGCTTCTAAGGTTCCTTTTCTAAATTTGGAAAACTCTTTTACCAATGCTATCAAGGCCTTGGAATACCTCAGGGAGCAGCCTGTAAACCTGATATTCTTGGATATCAAAATGCCCGACATCTCCGGGATGGAACTGGCTACCTTGATCTCGAAAGAGACCATGGTCATTTTCACTACTGCTTATTCCGAACATGCAGTCAAAAGCTTTGAACTGGATGCTGTGGATTATTTGCTCAAACCTTTTAACCTGGGCCGATTTCTCAAATCATGTCAAAAGGCTCAGGACTTGTACGAACTCAAAAACGGCTCAGCTAGCAACCTTGGTTCGGTTTTTATAAAAACAGGTTTCGAGCAGGTGAAAGTCAAATTTGAAGAATTAGTATTTTGTGAAGCCAATGGCAATTATGTCAACTTTCAATTGGGAGAAAGAAAAATCCTAAGCCGGATGACCTTGGCGGAAACGGAAAAACTCCTCCCCTCCTACTTTGTCAAAACCCATCGTTCCTTTCTGGTCAATATCCAAAAAATCGATAAAGTAGAGAAGCATCAGGTCGGTTTGCAGGGGAAAACAGCTCCTGTGAGTGTTACCTATTATGACGAGCTGATGAGTAAATTGAGTAGGTAGTTATGCTAATCAGCATTCCAACTGACTACTCCCACCTTACTGTCAGCAGTACCATAATAAAGAAGCCAGGTTCCATTGAATAAAACCAAACCTTCTAAAAAGGTAGTCCCATCGGCATATTGACCGGATTTTTCAAAATCCTTTTCCGGTTTGATGAATGGCTTATCGCTTCGATCCAGTATCTTCCAAGGCTCATTGGCATCGAAAAGCGCCTGACCTCCTGTATATACCCTATTCCCTAGCTCCTTTACTCCAATAGAATTTGAATTTCCCGCATTGTACAAAACTACGATACCATCCTGAGTAAGTATGGGTGGAGGACCGGCTTCAACCAACCAAGAATCAAAATAGCCAGGTCTTGGACTAAGAACCGGAGTGAGATTTCCTTCGTGATTTTCCAAAGGCTCCCAGTGAACCAAATCCGATGAACTCGCCAACCAGATATGTGGTACCCCATAATACATCCAATACTTTCCATTGATTTTGGCAGCTACCAATTTCCCATCCTTAACTTCGGTTACAATTGCCCCTGATTTGGTTTCCATATTGTGGTATTTTCCAGATTTCCAATCTTTGAATATTGGGCCATGCTTTTCCCATTTCTTCAAATCTTTGGATGTGGCCACTGCCAATCTTGGATATTCCCTGTTCCACTGGGTATAAGTCAGTACAAATGTGCCATTTGCAGTTTCCACAATTCTAGGGTCTTCTGTGCCTCCGGTCCATTCAAACTCTTTTTGATTGTCTTTATCAGGAAAAAATACAGGCTCCACTTCCCTGATATAATTTTTTCCATCACCAGAAATAGCCAATCCAAGCCTGGAAGTATGTCCACCAATTTCCAGTTCGCCTAACTTTTCCTCTGCTCTGTAGAGAATGTGAATTTTATCATCTTTTACAATTGCCGCAGGGTTAAAAGTAGCCATGGACTCCCAGTGGACGGCCCTGCCTGTCATGGGGTCATCAAACACCGTTTTATCAGTGGGTTCTATGATTGGTGTTTGATTCTCTGCCCTTTCAAAGGGGCCAAACATCCAAGGCTTTTCCTGACTGAAAGCAGGGAAAGCCAATAAATACAAAATCAGCAGGTTGATAATTCTTATTTTCATCTCAAAAGTCCATTTGGGTGATTAGTCGGTATAAGACCTTCTATTTGAATTAAAGGTAAGTTATAACAATTGGAGGACATAAAGAAAATTAGGTTCGCAGAGCCAGCTTGTTTGGCTTACTCCTTCTTGATTTGATAGGAAGCATATTTTCTTTGTGTTATGGTGCCTTGTAAAAAAGCATGTCTGGAGAAACTGGAGTCTTTCACTGATTAAATTAAGGTACAAAACTTCTTCGCCCGTCATCGGACAAAACTGTCCGCAAAAAAATGCTTAAAACCCACAAATCAGCTTTTAAAGACCCATATCGGGTAAAATAATTGGTACAAAAGTGGAAATTAATTGTAATTGGAAAAGCTTTTAATTGATGTTTCAATTAGCAATCTGTCATCTAAAATTCTCTTGGGTCCTACAGTTTTCTAGAGTTCAAAATGGAATTTTAAAAAGTAAGCAATCCTGAAAAAATTCTTGGGGAATTTTCTAGAAAATAAGTATTAGAAGAAACTGGAGAAACTCACATCAATAAATGTAATCACATTCAAACCAATAGCATCATGATTTCAAACTACCTCAAAATCGCTTTTAGGAACTTGCTGAAAAACAAATCTTACACTTTCATTAATGTGACGGGTCTTGCAATTGGGATAGCCTCTTGTTTGCTGATTTTTCTATATGTGTATCATGAATTGAGTTTTGATAGGTTTCACGATAAGTCAGGGCAAATTTTCAGGGTAATTCAACATGAAAAACCAATTTATCGGGGTGAGGAAAACTTCGCTGTCACCCCTATTCCACTTGCCCCAAGACTGGCTGAGTACCACCCTGAGGTGGAAGATTTCACACGCATAGGCAACTTGACAAGATTGGTAAAAAACGGAGATGAAAGTTTCAGGGAAAGGATCCATTTTGCCGACCCTTCTATATTGAACATGTTCGACTTCCCCCTTATCAATGGAGAGAAGAAAACTGCGTTGGATGATGCTTATTCTATTGTCATTACCCGATCGATGGCTGAAAAATATTTCGGAAGTTTAGATGTACTTAATCAGACCATATCCATACAATTCTCAGGAGAAGAATTTCAGGAATTTATTATACAAGGGGTAGCAGAAGATATTCCAACCAACTCCAGTATCCAATTTGATTTTTTGATACCCCATCAATTTTTGATCAGTTTATTTCCAGAGAACGTTACGCAAAGCTGGGGAGCCATATTTAATGAAACCTACCTTCAGTTACGCCCTCAATCAGACCTTGAGCACCTTGAAGCACAATTTACCAAAACAGTAAGGGAACCTTATATGCAAGCTTTCAGGGACGACCTTGTTGAGGTGATTCTACAGCCACTAACAGAAATTCACCTGAACCCTGCTTATTCCGATGGCCTTGAACCTACGAGCAATCCAAAATACTCGGTTATATTGATCAGCATTGCTTTGGCAGTCCTATTGATCGCATGCATCAATTTTATGATACTGGCCGTTGGGCGATCAACAGGACGAACCAAAGAAGTTGGCATGAGAAAAGTCTTGGGCTCAGGTAAAAAACACCTTCGTTACCAATTTTTAGGAGAATCAATTCTACTTAGTCTCTTTGCCCTGATCGTTGGCATTTTTCTGGTAGAATTATTCTTACCTACTTTCAACGAGCTTTCAAATTCCACACTTTCATTTAAATACAATGGGGCTATCTTACTAGTCCTGATTGGCCTTGTCATAGTAATTGGATTGGGCGCAGGAAGTTACCCTGCATTTTTCCTTTCTTCTTTAAACCCCATTCAGATTTTAAAAGGGAATTATAAAATCGGTGGGAAAAGTAGGTTAAGAGAGGCTTTAATTATTATTCAGTTTTTTATATCTGTTTTCCTGATTTCAGCTACTTTTATTATGATAAGACAGCTTGACTTTCTCCAAAACAAAAACCTAGGTTTCAATCGGGAAAACATCATTACAATTGAGCTTTCCGGCACAAGACAGGAACGAAATCAAACCCTGGAACGCTTGCGAAATGAACTCAAAGACAGAAATCAGTTCCTTGGAATAACAGGCTCCTCCAATATCTTTGGCAATGAATGGGCAAGGGCTGGCTTTAGGGCAAATGATGAAACTTTCCGACAATTTTATGCTGCAACGGTCGACCATGATTTCATATCAACGATGGGGATTGAACTGATAGAAGGAAGGGATTTTTCACAAGAAGTCACCTCAGATATTGGTCAAGCCATTATCATCAATGAAACTATGGCTAGGGAATATGGCTGGAGTGAAGCCATTGGAGAAAGTTTACCTGGTCCAGCTTTCCCTTTTCATACTGTAGTCGGGGTAGTGAAAGACTTCCACTATCAATCATTGCATTCACAAATTAACCCTATGGTGATCATGTTGAGTGACTCAATTGGCAGAGGAGTACAAGACATTGATGGTGCGGGATTCAGCGGCTTGAATTATATTTCAATCAGTTTGGCTCCAGATAATCTGGAAGGCAACATTAAAATTATAGAGGATACCTGGCACAGCATTGTTTCTGGAAAACCTTTTGCCTATGAATTTCTGGATGATAACATTCAACAACAATACTTTCAGGAAAAGAGGTTAGGGGAAATTGCAGGGTACTCTGCAGGTCTTGCCATATTTATAGCATGCCTGGGATTATTCGGACTCGCAACCCTCACTTTGAGGCAGCGAACCAAAGAGATAGGAATCAAAAAAGTGCTTGGAGCTAGCATAATCAATATTACTCTTAATTTATCACTGGATTTCACTAAGCTTGTTTTCTTCGCTATCCTATTAGCAGTACCTATCAGTTGGATATTGATGAACCAATGGCTTGAAGATTTTGCTCACCGAATCAATATTGGTCTTGGTGTTTTTATACTCACTGGCTCAGTTGTGGTTTTGGTTGCTTTGGTAAGCATCAGCTTCCAAACCATTAGGGCTGCAATGTCAAACCCAATTAAGTCAATACGGTCTGAGTAGTTCAGGTTTCTTTGGTTCTGAAATGGCATAAAATCCCTTAAAAAAAATAAAAGGGTAGCTAAATGGTAAGATTGAAGCCTTACACATAGCTACCCATTTTTTATATTCCAATTTTAGAATATATAATTTTCCAAAAATTATTTCTTGGAAGCTTCCAATGAAACTTTACGGAATTCCTTCATCAACTTAGTAAGTTCCAAAGTAGCTTTACGGGCTCTTGTACCTGCTGCCTTATTACCCTTTTCTGCTTGTTGTTCTGCAGCTGTTTTGAATGAATCAAACTCAGCATTAATTTTTTCTAAAAGACTTTCCATTTCAAATTAATTTAAGATAAATGATAAACTGTTAATTAACGGTCATAAAACTAAGACCAATTAAGCAAACAATATACCGTTTAGCTTGTCTTATTTCAATTTTAAAAGAAAAAACCTGAAATAATAGGCCTTTTATTTAAAGATTTAATTTGAAAAAGGAGAAAATAGCTTGGTTGAAATCCTTTTCCATAAATTATTGGCAACTCAACTCTGGTTAAAACTTGTTCCTCAACACATAAAACCAAGTAAATTCAAGCTCATATTAACAATACACTTAGTGCTTATAACACGGACCTGCAACGTTACTTTGGTTCTTTATATTCCTTAAATGAAGAAGATTATTATATTAACATCAGAGAGAGGGAATTGCAGAAGGTTTTCCATACCGATAAAAGGTTTTTATCCAGAAAATCATGTACAGGAAGACATAGGTCTTTTTGTTCTCCATGTTCCTACCTTAACTATTCAATGGATTCTATGTCAAATCGGGAAATCCTCAGAAGGTCAAAATGACTCTTACCATATTCGGTCTCCAATATCAATTGATGGCTTCCTGGTGGAACATTCAAGAGGTCTAGCCCCAAGGTGTAACTACCTCTTCCCAATGGTTTGGACCCAATAAAATGCTGAAATGTTTCACCGCTACTATCCACAAGAAAGAGTGACACTTCGGATTCTTCTTCTATTTCAAACTGAATTTCGGAAATGCTAAAGGCAGGGTTAGGCTCTACAGAAACAATACCGGTTTCAGCCACAGCCTCAGCATTTTGTTTTTGCAGTTCAAAGGCGCTTCTAGGTATTGGAAAGGTATAGATACCTCCATAATTCTTCGCCGGACTTCGGTTATACAAACCAGGTGCTCCAGCCAGGAGTTTATCGTCAAGCAACAACATATCAAACCCAAGGTTTTCTGCACCTCTTCCAATAGGTTCGGGATTTGCCGGATTATTGATCATGTTTTCCGCTCGCAAAAAGGCTGTTGAGACCCATAAGTCATTCTCCAGGGGTTCAAATATATATATTCCTCCAGAATGCGGACCCAGAGAGGTTCCCATATGATGTGCACTGGCAAAGAGTTGGTTTCCACGAAGCTCTACGTTCATACCAAATTGATTGGATTCTTGTATTTCTTCCGGAGCAAAATAACTTGTCTGCATCCAATTTCCTGCCTCATATTCAACTACCATAACTGCCCCACTTCGCTTTCCATTATAGTTAAAATTCCCAAAACCTGCTGCAATACGGTTGCCGTCTATGCTCAATGAGGTAATTATACTATCACTTGTACTGCTAAGAAATTCATTTCGCTGTCTTGGGTTTTCAATATCCTTGAAGCTAATACCTGAATCATCCGGCTCGCCAAAATCAAATTTCAAATAAGTCTCCTTACTCATGCCCTCTTCATTGCTGGCATATATATGAAGACCGTCAATATCAGCCACGACCAATCTATTTTCATCTGCAGCGATTTTATGTCCATAACGCACATGGGTATGCCCTCTATTTTGAGAACGTAATTGGTTCTGACTTACTTGGGCCTCCCTTTTCAAAGCACCTTGATGATGCCAATAATTATCATTGGATAGTTTGTAAATCAACACCTCACCGGAATGGGATTCTTTAACTCTAGTGTTAGCGGCACTGACAAACATGTTGTCTCCCGAAAACGCAATCCCATCACCAAAATGATTGGACTCACTGATATAAGGGTTAAAAATATTTTGGTGATGCTCCCATAGCCCACTCTCATTTTTATGAAACACCATTAACATACCTCTTTGAAGGGAGTTCCCACTCACACTTCTTCCTCCAGGCAATTCCCTTGTAGGGATAGTATTTTCATCTGGTGTGCCTAGTAGTCCTACAAATCTTACGACAGCCCAATTATCGTACATGAAAATTCTTGCTTCCTGGCTTGGAGTGGCAAACTTGGTATCAAATGTTGTTCCTGAAACAGTAAACTTACCTACTGACCAACTGCCACTATTCCACCCTCTTCCTTCATACTCACCTTCCGCATAGTCTTGAGGGATAAAAACCTGCATGTCATAACCATCGTCGGTGGGGTGGTAGAAAATAATCTCCGCTTCTTCATACTGTGCCTCCGGGTTCATCGCTGGCCCGGGATTGGGCGAACCAAATGCCATGGTGGCAAATTCCTTTCCATACCCTGCAAGTGCTTGCCCAATACATTTTTGTCCGGAATAAGGGTCCCAGTCAGGTCTTGGTAGTTGGCCAATTTCTTCTGTAGGTTCTACTTGGTAAGGTAGTCCATGTCGAACAGTGGTAAGTGGATCTATACTGAAATTTCTAGAGGTAACATGTTTTTCTTGGTTCCAATTATTATCTACAAATGCAGCGATATTTCCCTTCATAGGAGGACGGAGCGTTTGTGGCTCAAAGGTTATCCAAAGATCATCATCGGGAAAATAAACCTCCAAAAGATAGTGACGTGTTAATCTGCTGCCGCGAACCATTAAAGTACGAACAACCCGGGCTGGAATTCCCATATTACGTAAAACTGCCGCAGGAAGGTGAACAAAGCCGATACAGTTAGCAACACCATCCCTATAAGCATCCAAAGCTGTTGGTATGTCAGATGGACGTCCATACCTTACCACACTCCGACTCCAGGAAAGTGTCGAAATGACCAAATGCCATAGATTATCACCATAATCTGTAGAATCTTTTACCATTTGGGCCACAGCAGCAATCTCGCTAGCATCACTCTGTATATGAGAAGTTGGTTTGGTATATTGTTCTTTTTCGGTACTAAGTCCTGATATGGGGTAAGTAGAATTCAATGTTGGGTACTTGTCGGCAATCGTAATGCGGACGATACTTTTTTGTTCATTTATCCGTTCCACTTCCTGCTTATAGGTCGCTGTTTGATGATTGGGCAACTCGTACACACCTTCTGGGTGCTCAAAGGTATAAGTTAAGGTACTACTTTGTGCTTCGACAAAGTTGTGTGAAAGGAAAAGTAAAAAAATAGAAGAAATAAGCTGTAGGCAAGATTTTAGAAAGAACCTAGTCAATGCTTTCCTACATCTATACGATTTGGAAATCATAATGAATCTGTTTTAAGATCAAACTAGGAAACCATTTTCAAAACTCCAAATAAATCTAAAAGGGATTGCTTTTGTCCAAATAAAACTTTGAAGTATAAATAAGGTGGGAATAAAGAATCCCACCTCTTTTCATATCTGACTTACAAAATTTGAAAATACGCTTTTATGATGTTCAAGATCCAAATCGGGTGATAATGATACACGGGCAATATAATCTTTGTCTTCTTCTTTGGTCGTTCCTTGGGTAGATGTGGCAGGAATCGTCCAATAACATCCTTTTAACTGTCCATAGCTCACACAGTATTTGCTTTCTCTGGGAATTTCACCAATCATCATGTCGATCAGCTTTTGATTTAACGCTCTTTTATATATTTCTTTTTCTTCATCCGTATTGCCTTTGGTTGGTAGGTCAAGTGAAAACACGGAAGGTTTAAACCCTTGCTTGGCAAGATCTTCTGACACAAAGTTGATCTTCGCTTCCGGAAGTGTCTGTTTGATAAAATTCACAAATTCGCGGGTATTTTTGTACGCATCTTCAATCCTCTGGTTCATCGAAGGCAACTGTTCTGACAGTATTTCGACTTGAAGGTCTGTAGCTTCATTATCACATAGCTGTAAATGCTTTTGTATGGTTGGCATCAAATCTTCAGCATTCTCATTGGCCACACAGTAGCCGGCAGTACATTTTCCTCCACTAGGGAATTTAGATCCACTTACATAGGAAATAGCTCTGATGGGTGAAAAAACTCCCTCCTTACTTAAAAACTGTACATTGGGGCAAAATGTCTGATCTAGGATAAATACCGGATCTACAGCAAATTCACCATTGGGAGTTTTTCGGGCTTTACTTAAAACAACTTTTAACCTTTCAAGATCCGGGACCTCCACTCTTGGGTTTGTCGGGATTTCAGCGATGATATAAGGAACCGCATCCGCTTGGGCAACTTTAGCCAAAACCTGATCTGTACTTTCAACCATATCATTATCACCATCTACAGGAAGATCTACCACTTCAACATTTTTAATGCAGGCAGCGACGCGTCTTGCCTGATCATTTGTCCCTCCATAACAGTTCGGGGGCACAATTATTTTGATATCTTTTCCGGGATGCTTTTCCAATGCTTCTTCAATAAGCCCCATCATGATGGCATATTGAACAGATAGACCACTAGAGCCAAGTAATACGTTGGATTTCGTAGCCGTAACTTTCCGGACTGATTCAATCACATTTTGTTTACTCTCCTCCACCTTACTTTTATTATGATGAGTGTAGGGTTTGCCTGCTAAAAGGTGTAAGGCCGTAAAACAATCTGCCGGCGTCATGGCAATGGTCTCTCTTCTCCTGACATGTTGTATTTCAGAGATATAATTTTCATTGCCTATAGCCATCAAAATACTCCCCAATGAATCTTGAAGACTGATGTAAAAGTCAACTCCATTCGCTTTTGGCAAGTCAAGGTCTATCTCACCAATTGCTTCATTTTGTGAAATGAATACAGTACTGCCGTCAAAGTCCGGAATGTCTTCAGCGCTTTCTACTTGTATTGATTCAAAGTTATAGCCGTAAACACGCTTTACGGTTTCTAAATCAAAAAAGTCCGGTAAGTTATCTTTAAATAGAATTTGAGTTCGCTTTTTTTCCATCAAGTTCTTCCTTAGAATGGACAGAATAGGTGCTGTTTTTGAAGAAAAGCTGATAATATGATCAGGCTCAAGCTTATTCAAGCGGGCAATAGCCCATTCTAGCATACTGGATAATGGATGTCCTAATCTGATATAGTCAAATGCTGTGGGTAAGCCGTTTAGTGCCGGGGCATCAGAAATATCAGACTTATACAATGACTCAAACTCATTAAGGAATTGAGTTTTCGCCAAGCTTTCATCATAAATATCCAGCCGGTGAGTGGTGAGCAACAACCAGTCACTCGGCATATTTTTTAAAACATCTCCAATATAATTCAGCACATTATTTTCTTTCATAACCTATATTCTTAATAAATTCAAAAATAAAGAATTATTAGGGTTCCTTTAGAAGGCTTGCCCGAAACTTATCATTTTTGATGACTTTCACCTTCAGCCTACAGTTAAAAATAAAATCCAATGGTATTCCCGTCAAAAATCAACCTACGCTATGATTTTCATCAGGCATTGCCTTTAGAATATTGAATAATTTAGGGTTTCAATATAAAACCCCAGATAAATGAAACTAGATAGAAAAGTAGAAGAAATCATGACCAAAGAGGTGGTCTCTGTTGAAAATCATCAAACTCTTGCTGAGATTTTGATATTATTCAGGAAAAATAAAATCAGACATATCCCAGTTTTGGGTGATAAAAAAGTTGTTGGAATCATAAGCCGCTCAGACATCAACCGCTTGACCTTTGGAGCTATATTTGACAATCAGGACAGTTCTGAAGAATCGATATTGGAAATGTTGTCCATAACTCAGGTGATGAGCGCGAATCCAAAGGTGGTTTCTACAAAAGACAGTTTACAAAAAGTGGCTCAAATCTTCGCAGAAGAAGAGTTTCATGCACTTCCTGTGGTGGAAGATGGCAAACTTAAGGGCATCATCACGACCACAGACCTAATCAAGCAAATGCTTATTGACAGTAAGTTATAAGTCCGTCTTATTTGAACGTTTAAGCTTGATAGCAGTATCCTTTACACAACAGACAGGACAAAGGCAGGCATTTGGGTTGGCATGAATAGCTCTCCTCAAAGCTTCCTTTCCTGAATTGAAAGGACCGATATATTCCCGCTTATCTGGATCTGGCAGATGAGGACAATCTCTATGGTGAATCTCATAGGATGAATCGGAATTGCTAACAGTAGAAATATAAAAAAACTTCATTTTCGGGGTTTTATCAAGATTCAAAAATACCTTAAGTGTAAATAGAAAAAAATACCCCTTATTGGGTATTTTTTTTGTTTAAAATACGGAATAATTACATTTGGATACTGAAAATTTCAATTTACCCCCCTCCTTTCCTTCTGATTTCTGACTGCCTCATGGGCATGGCATCTACCGTCCTAAAAATAAAATCCCAATCGATACCCTCTTCTTTCCTTAATTTGGTACCCCCATCCAATCCTATCAATACCCAAGAAGAATTCTTACTCCCCATTGCATACCTGTTTTTGAGTTTTTTGATATATTCTGGAGTAAACAATACTTCAGTATTAGAGAAAACAGAATCCTCAATCACAAAATACTTGATTTTCCGATCGTCTATTTCCTTACTGAGACTATCGTTGGGTACAGTCCAATCTTGAGGGCTCTGTGGAAAGTAAATGACTACCCTATTTTTCCACTTAAAATCATCCAAAACCCTAGGTTCCTCTTGACTCAGGGAAAAAAGGAAAAAGCATAAAAGTAAATATAAAGGATTCATGTAGCTGTAACAGCGAAAGACTCAAGTAAGTTTGTGAAAATCAGGTATGGTTGTAGATTTTAGATTTTAGATTTGTTCATTACTGAGTTGATGAGTCCTGATTAGTCGGTGAATAGTTCCTGTTAATACAGCCATTCAAAAAGATTTCTCCTCGTTCCTCGTCGAAATGACAAGGTGAAGCCTAATTTAACCTTTAACATTTTAACCTTTAACAAACTCGTGTCAGTTAATCAATTAAACAGTTACACAGTTACTCAAAATCACCTTGCTTTTCTCAGTTCTATCACCGTAATCTCCGGCCATATCCCTACCCTACCGGAAAAAGCATGGAAACCAAAACCTCTATTCACATAAAGAAATTTTCCGCTCTCTTCAGCCAAACCTGCCCAATTGGGATACCTGTACTGCACCGGGCTCCAACGGATCAAAGGGGTCTCAATACCAAACTGCATCCCATGCGTATGTCCAGAAAGTGTCAGGTGAATTGGATTACTGTTATTCTTCACTTCCTCATCCCAGTGCGAGGGATCATGGGAAAGCAACACCTTGAACCCTTCTTCAGGTGCACCTTCCATCGCCTTTGACAAATCCCCTTTTTTTACAAAGCCCACACCCCAATTCTCTACTCCTAACAGTGTAATTTCCTGACCGTCCTTTTCTATCCTTACATGTTCATCCAAAAGCAAGCGAAAACCCATTTCAGCGTGTTTGGCTTTTAAGTTTTTAAGATTGTCTGCTTTGGCACTTTGGCTTGGCCAACTGATGTAGTCTCCGTAGTCGTGATTTCCGAGAATAGAGAATTGACCATACTTCCCCTTTATCTGAGCAAATTGCTCCAAAAATGGATCAATCTCTTCCGCTTTGTGATTGACCAGGTCTCCGGTAAACACCACCAAGTCGGAGTTCTGCCTTGCAGCAAGGTCCACTCCTTTTTGTACGCCTTCTTTGTCCTTGAAACTGCCTGAATGTATGTCCGACAATTGGGTAATGGTAAAGCCATCAAAAGCTTCGGGAAGGTCTTCAAAGTAAACCACTTCTTTGTGGACTTTGAAATTGTGTTTCCCATACGTGACCCCATAAACAAAGCTGAAAAAAGGAAAAGCTGCAACAGTAATGGCTATAGCGCTTACCCATGTGGTCCTTGTCGGAAAAGAAAAATCTTTGGTACCGTTGAAAACAAGGATAAACCCAGCTTGGATATTTCTGAATATATCCTCACCAAAGAGGATCAACACAATCACCAATTGTGTGACTAAAACTGTCAGAAACACATTGAGAACGGTCTGGGTGGCATTAGTAATTTCTCCAGCCGCAAAAATTCTGATAAAAGTCAGTATTATCCAGATAGAAATCCCACTGAAAATCAACCAGTATCCTATATTCACACTACTCCTGATTTTATCAGAGTCAAGATTGGCAGTAAGGGTTTTGACCGCCTGAAAAACATACCAATTGAGAAAGGTGGTAAATAAGAATACAGAAACGAGAAATATAAGACTTCCGAGGTTATTCATAAGGTTAAGTAAATCACTTTGTCATATACAGCGATTTGCTTCTTTTGGTTCTGGAAAAGCAAAAATTACTAATTATGAGGTATTAGATTTAATTTCTAAAAAACATAAAATCTGGGTAAAAAATATCCCAATATCAATTTAGTATCCACCAATATCGAAATGATACACCGCACGCCTTTTCACTTCTTAAACGGCAATACATATTTTTTACAAATAAAATTTAAACTTGCTTTATCCTCACCTCTGTAAAAAACTCTGACTTCGCCGTGCCTCCATAAGTCCCCGCAATGGGCAGGGTATTGGTCGGGTGAAAACTGCTGGCCAAAGGAATGTAATTATGGTCTGCAAACAAGCCCAAACTGGGATCTATGCCTATCCAACCTGCTCCGGGCAAATAAACCTCCACCCATCCATGTAGCTCATGTCCCTGATCTAATTCCGGATTGAAGGCATATCCGCTGACAAACCGCGTTGCCAAGCCGATGCTGCGCAACATCTGCATCAGCATCCAGGATAAGTCTCTACAGGACCCTCTCCTATTTTCAAAAGTATCCATGGGTTCAAGCAGTCCAGGTTCAAACCTCAAGTCATGTGACCACTCTTTATGGATAAAGGTCAGCAAAGCCACTAAAAAAGAAACTATATCCTGATTTTCAGCCATGAGTTTTTTAGCAAAATCTCTCAACTCCGGAAAACCATCCGTCTTTTGGTAGATTTTCAAAAATTCCCCTGTGTTGCCTTTGTATTCAAAATGATCAAAAGGGTAATCGTGTTTGGCAATGATAAAACCATAGGGATTGAAATTGAAAGTTTCCAATTCAAAGTGCAGATCAACCTCCAAGAAGTCTGTTGGTGCATCGAACCAGACTTGGAAAAAAGGGTTGCCTTCTGCATTAATGCGCTGACTTTTCCCCATTGGTTGTGGACGAATCACCCAATCTGCATCCAACAGGCGATAATAGGTCCGCTGCTGAGGAATCAGAAAAAGCTGATGGGTATTGAGAGGGACTTTTTCTTCGTAGTTATAACGGGTCAGGTGCGAGACAGAAAGTTTCATAATTCAATACCCCCTGCTGATTCTTTGTCAGAAAATGCTTTCTGAAGAATCTCCGATGGCAATTCTTTTACTGCTTCTTTAAGTCTTTCATTCCAGAAAGTAGAAATATGTTCCAACTCCTTTTGCTCAAAGCGCTTTTCTATGATATGGTATTGATCATTTTCCAAAACAATAGTATCAATTGGGTAGTCAACATCATTTGCTGATATTCTGGTAGCATCAAAGGCCAAAAAGGCACATTTCAAGGCATAGTCCAAAGATTCATCATAACTCAATGAACGCCTCAATACAGGGCTTCCCGAACCAGAATTTCCAATGATGACAAAAGGTGTCCCACGGCGTATTTCTATCCAATTTCCCTGAGGATACAAGAGATACAGTTTTGGGGTTTTATCATCTTCCAATTGTCCTCCAATGATAGAGAAAAGGTTGAAAGAAAGTCCAGCCTCTTCCAGGTATTGTTTGTCTTCTTTGGCGACCCTTTTGATCTGATTGCCAAATTCATTTACAGCTTTGTAAAGTTTGTTGAACTCGTTATCCTGCGCTTCTATCACTTCAGTGAAGTAGGTGATGGCTTTGTCCCTTACCGACCTAAGGCCGGAAGTCATGATAAAAAATGAATGTTTGTCCCTGTTGACCGTGTACACCTTTTTAGAAGTTGTAGTTTCAGTACCAGAAGTTATTCGGGTATCAGAGAGGCCTATCAGACCATATTTGGTTTTAATTCCTAAGCAGAATGTCATTCTTGAGTTTGGTTTTGTGTCATAAAGTTATCCTTTACCTGAAAGAAATTGTCATTGATGCAATTTGAAATATGGTTTATTTTTTGCTGAAGATCATCTAAATATTCGTGCAAACCATTGGCCATGATATCATTTACATCATCAAATTCCAGCTTTGCCCTTAATGCACCGATTGCTCTTTGGGCACTGTTCAACCCTCCTCCAGTATTTGCTGAAATTTTGTTTAGGCAAACCTCGGCTTCAGACAAACAATAAAATACAGATCTTGGGAAATATTTATTCAACAATAAAAGGCTTACTACCTTTGAAGGTTCAATATTTCCATATAACCTTCTATAGGTATTGAAAGCAGTTACAGATTTGAGCAGTGCAGTCCAGTGCAGAAAGTCCAATGGCGTTCCCACCATTGATGCTGAAGGCAATAAGATGTGATACTTTACATCAACAATCCTGCTAGTTTTGTCCGCACGCTCAAGATAAAGTCCAAGCTGTCTGAAATACCAGCCTTCCGTCCTTGCCACTGTGCTTTCTCCAAGTCCATATAAAAGCAAAATCTGATTTTTCACATCTTCAAAAAATTGGCGTGGATCTTCTTTAAGCCATGATTTTTTAGCGGCTCTTTTCTGGACAAAGTGGTACAATTCGTTGAGTTTTTCCCAGGTTTCTTTGGTCAGATTTTCTCTGATCACACGGGCATTTTCCCTCGCATAAGAAACCGAAGATATAATGGAATTGGGATTGTCTGTATCAAAAGTCAGGAAGTAAATCACATCCTTTCTGTCAAAACCTTTGTGTTTGGAAGTGTACAATTCCTGGTCCCCCGTAGCAAAGACCAAAGGTTCCCATTGCTCTTTGAGGTCAGGTGGTAAATCCAACATCAGGTTAAAATTCACATCTATAAACCTGGCATAATTCTCGGCCCTTTCCAGGTACCTTCCCAGCCAATATATGGAGTTAGCTACTCTACTTAACATATTTTATTATTATTTTTCCTTAACTAAAGTATTTGATTTTTTCTTGCAATAAGGCCCTGTAAGGTAGTATTGAGCTATGTATGGATATTGAATTGATATTAGTAGATATTAAATAGATAATAATTGATATTCTAAGAGCTGTAAATATGATTTAAGGGTGAATCAATTATCAATATCTATTAATATCCAATATCCACCAGTATCAATTTAATATCCAATATCAATCATTATCCACTGGTATCTACCAGTATCCCCTATTTCAATTTTATTTCTACCGTATTTCAATTTATTTCATGAAATATATTTCTATCGTATTTCCACATTATTTCTACCTTATTTCTATCAATATCAAATATCAACCAGTATCTACTAGTATCCACCAGTATCCAATATCCATTTAATATCCACAAACATCATTTATAAAGCACCCAAGTATCCTTACTTCCCCCACCCTGTGAGCTATTGACCACCAGTGAACCTTTTTTCAAAGCAACCCTAGTCAGTGCACCTGGTATTACCTCGATTTCTTCACCATACAAAATATAAGGCCTCAAATCTACATGTCTTCCTTCCAGTCCCTCTTCCGTTAATGTCGGTACTGTGGAAAGGGATAATGTAGGCTGTGCTATATAATTATTGGGGTTGTTTTTGATCAGGTTACGGAATTTGGCATGTTCTTCAACCGTAGCTTTTGGACCTATCATCATGCCGTATCCTCCGGCCGCATTGGTTTCCTTGATCACCAAATCTTCTATGTTTTCCAAGACATAATTCCTATCCTTTTCTTCTCTGCAGAGGTAGGTAGGTACATTGTTTAAAATCGGCTCCTCATCCAAATAGTATTTGATGATTTTTGGAACATAGGCATAAACCGCTTTATCATCTGCTACGCCCGTTCCCGGTGCATTGGCTATGGCGATATTCCCGGCTTTGTATGCTTCGAAAAGCCCGGGTATACCCAACATGGATTCAGGGTTAAAAACCTCCGGATCCATAAACGTATCGTCAATTCTTCTGTAAAGGACATCTATCTGCTCAAGCCCTCTGGTGGTCTGCATGTACACCTTCTTGTCTTTTACAATCAGGTCAACACCGGAAACCAACTCCACTCCCATTTGCAAAGCCAAGTAGGAATGCTCGAAGTAGGCAGAATTATAGATTCCAGGAGTCAGCACCCCGATTACAGGATTTTCCTTGTCTGAAAGGAACTGCAGCATTTTGAGAAGTTTCACAGGATAATCTGAAACAGGCATGACTCCAAGCTGATTAATCAAATCTGGATAGGCCCGCTTGATAATCTCCCGGCTTTCGAGCATATAGGATACACCTGATGGACATCTTAAATTATCTTCAAGAATATAGTATTCTCCACTTTTGTCCCGAACCAAATCAGTTCCGGTAATGTGACACCAAATCCCTTTTGGTGGTTTCAGTCCTATACAAGGTTCAAGGTAATCCTGGCTTTTCAGTATCAAATCCTCAGGGACAACCCCATCCTTTAGGATTCTACGCTCATTATAAATGTCGTCAAGGAAAAGGTTGAGGGCTTTGATCCTTTGTTTCAAACCAGCCTCGAGGTGTTCCCACTCTTTTCGCGGAATAATCCTAGGGACTATGTCTAAATGAAGAATTTTCTCTGTCCCCTGATTGTCATGGTACACATTAAATGTCATACCCATGGCTACCTGTGTCTTATTTGCAGAAAATTGCAATTGGGACATCTTTTTTGGACTTGTTTTCTTCACTTGACTGAGAAATTCTGAATAATGGGGTCTACATTTCCCCTCTTCGGTGAACATTTCATCAAAATTTTCACCGGCTTTATAATTTTCTGTATTCATATTTTAAAAATCGGGCTTAATTAGTGGTATACCGATAAGCTACTAAAAATGTGGGACAATCTGAAAAAAAGTGCTGAAAAATCTAATCCACAACAGCAGTATTATGATAAAAATTTACTTTTTCTCACGGATTTCTGGGGAAATGAGTTCGAAACGCCAGGCACATTAACCAGC
>NZ_REBN01000155.1 GCF_007692705.1 Mongoliibacter sp. | reverse complement strand
TTCACACCCGCAACAACCGTATCATCAAGGTAAATTATTTTATCCAAAAGCTGGAAAGGGTATCTATGAGGCAGAATATTGCTGATCTGATTGATGTCCATTACCGGAGGTAATTTCGGATCATAATGTGGGATATGTGATTGTCCTATCTTTTCCCAAGCCCTTTTTAACTTTTTGGCAAAGGCAACGTTGGCAGCATGGCCTGGCCTAGCAGCCAAAATTTGTGCTTTCAATGGTCTGCCTACCAAAGCAAGATCACCAACTACGTCTAATAATTTATGGCGTGCAGGTTCATTTTTATATCGCAATTCAACGTTATTCAGAATTCCTTCTTTGCGGACTTCCACTTTTTCTTTGTTGAACATTTTTGCCAGATTTTGTAACTCAGAATCAGCCACTACACGGTCTACAACTACTATGGCATTGTTGAGGTCCCCACCCTTAATCAGGTTTTGATTATACAGCATTTCCAGTTCGTGAAGGAAACAGAAAGTTCTGCAGGAAGCTATTTCTGATTTGAACTGACTGATATCGGTGATGGAGGCATGCTGACTACCCAGAACAGGGGAGTTATAATCGACCATCACTGTCACCCTGTAATCATCCAAAGGCAGCGCTGCGATTTCCACTTCTCTGGAAGGGTCACGGTAAGTAATGCTTTCAGGAACTTCAAAAAAGCGCCTCAGTGCATTTTGTTCTTCAGCACCAGCACGTTCTAAGACTTCAATAAACTGTATAGAAGAACCATCCAATATTGGGGGTTCAGGTCCATCAAGTTGCATGAGTATATTGTCTAATTCAAGACCCACTAAAGCTGCCAAAACGTGCTCTACCGTAAATACCCTGGCACCACTTTGTTCTAAGGTTGTGCCACGAGAAATGTCGACAACATTGTCGACATCAGCATCAATTATGGGCATGCCTTCCAAATCAATTCTTTGAAATTTGAACCCATGGTTGGGCGGTGCAGGTAAAAAAGTCATGTTTGAAATTACTCCTGTGTGAAGTCCTACTCCTGAAACAGTTACTTTATTTTTGATGGTGTGTTGTTTGACCCTCATAGATAATTCAATCTTTTCTTTGGTAATGAGCCGGTAAAGTTATTGTTTTTTTTCCAGTTCCTTTAATTTATCCTGTATCTGCGGAAGATTTTTAAATAATGAATAAGATTTTAGAAAATCTTTGATATCCATCCCCATGTAGCCAAAAATTGTTTGACCAGGCTTTTTAATACTTTTGGAAATGCCTGTTTTGGCTGCTATGGTAGTGTTGTCGGCGATAGTGATATGCCCAACTATACCTACTTGACCTGCTATGATACAGTTTTTCCCGATTACTGTGGATCCCGAAATCCCAGTTTGTGAAGCGATTACGGTGTTTTCTCCTACATCTACATTATGGGCAATCTGTACTAGATTGTCAATTTTTGCACCTTTTCGGATAATGGTTGATCCTATAGTTGCACAATCTATTGTCGTATTGGCCCCAACGCTGACATAGTCTTCTAGGATAACGTTACCGATTTGGGGGATGCTTTTGTACGTACCATCTTCCTGCGGTGCAAAACCAAATCCATCTGATCCGATTACTGCACCTGAATGAATCTCACAGTTTTTTCCAAGAACGCTTCCGTTTTTTATTTTTGCACCATAGTAAAGAATAGTATTGTCCCCGATTACAGTATTGTCTCCTATAGTCACATGGGCATGTATTTTCACATTGTTTCCTATACTGCAGTTTTTTCCTATGTAGGAAAAAGCAGCCCTATAACAACCTTCCCCAACTGTACTAGATGGATCACAAAAAGAAGGTTCTTCTATACCTGTTTTACTCGTTTTATTCAGGTGGTCGTAAGCTTCCAATAAATTGGTAAAACCATTATAAGCATCTTTTACCCTTATCAAAGCACATGGCACTTGAGATTTGGGCTTAAAGCCTTCTGATACAATTATTGCTGTAGCTTTTGTAGTATAAATATGAGATTCATATTTTTCGTTGGCCAGAAACCCAATTCCTCCAGGTTTTCCTTCCTGTATCTTAACTAGGGTATTAACCGTGAGATTTTCGTCTCCTTCTACTTTGCCACCTAAAATGTTTGCGATTTGTCCTAAAGTAAATTTCATTGTCGTTTTTTAAATTAGGTTATGTTTTTAGCTAAACAGACATAGTGTTTCTTCACTATTTTACTCATGGCTTTTATATTGGGCAGATCTGCTGCTTGTGCTACATCTATGATTTTCCCTTTTTTAGTCAGGATGTATATCCTTTCCTTGGTGAGATAGGCATTGTTGCTGATGGATCCATGATTGAAGAAATAATGCAGATCATTTTCTGGAATCCCTAATTTTTTCCTTGTTTTCAGTTTAAGTTCTTCAATTTCTTCAGGGGTAAATTCCTCACCCCGTAGGTTGATCTTGTAGAGTTTTCTGGTGAGAAACATTTCAGAGATATTCCTCAAAATATAATCTGGTTCGTTTTTCCAAAGCTTGATGGCTCCCCATACATCAAAATCATCCAAAGAAAGGAATTTGTCCAGCAATTCTCTTGATTTTTGAAAGTCATAGAGCCTGAAATCGTTTTCCAAAAAATAAGTAAGTTCTTCAGAAGCCTTAATTTTACCTCTGCTTTGTTGGATTTCTTTACCTCTCATTATGAGATTAATGAGCATTTTTTCTGCAGAAACAGTTGTCTTATGCAGATACACCTGCCAATACATTAATCTCCTGGCAGAAAGGAAGTTTTCTATACTGTAAAGTCCTTTCTCTTCAACTACCAATTGGTCATTTTTGATGTCCATCATTTTGATGATTCTATCAGCGCCTATGGTTCCTTCAGATACGCCTGTAAAGAAACAATCCCTTTGGAGATAGTCCAACCTGTCTATATCCAGCTGACTCGATACAAGTTGATGGAAGAATTTTCTTTCATATTCATTTCTGAAAATTTTCAGGGCCAACTCAAGTTTCCCATCAAACTGTCTGTTGAGCTCCTCAATGATTAAAAGAGAAAGAGACTCATGTGGTATATTCTGAAGTAAACTGAATTCCAGTGCATGGGAAAAGGGCCCATGACCTACATCATGTAGTAAAATGGCTATCAGTGATGCTTCATATTCCTCCTCACTGATTTCATTACCTTTATTTCTTAGATTGTCCAATGTGATGGTCATCAAGTGCATAGCACCCAAAGCATGATGAAATCTGGTGTGCAAAGCTCCCGGATAAACATAATCCGTTAAACCAAGCTGCTTGATACGCCGTAACCTTTGAAAGTAAGGATGATCAATGATGGAAAAAATGAGTTCACTGGGTATGGTGATAAATCCATAAACCGGATCATTCAGAATTTTGTGACTTTTCAATGTCTCTGACATTTGATTGGTTTCAAAAGTAATTATAATTTTAAAAGAAATAAACCTGATTTTATGCAAAAATTTAAAATACTTTGGGCAGACGACGAGATTGATCTGCTGAAGCCTCATATACTTTTTTTGGAACAGAAAGGCTATGAAATCACAACGGTAAATAGTGGAGTTGATGCCATCGACAAGGTGGAGGAAGATAATTTTGATGTAATCTTTTTGGATGAAATGATGCCTGGTATGACAGGGCTTGAAACACTTCAGCAAATAAAAATGATGAAGCCGCAAGTTCCTGTGGTTATGATCACGAAGTCAGAAGAAGAACATATTATGGATGATGCCATAGGAGGCAAAATTGCCGATTACCTGATTAAACCTATCAACCCCAATCAGATCCTCCTTTCAGTAAAAAAAATCCTTCAGAACAAGCAGCTGATAACTGAAAAAACCAACCTTTCGTACCGTCAGGATTTCATGAATATCAGTATGATGTGTGATGATGCCACTACCTATCAGGAGTGGACAGATATTTACAAAAAACTGACCTATTGGGAAATTGAAATAGAAAAGACTGAGAATAAAAGCATGCAGGAGGTGTTGGATACCCAAAAGGTAGAAGCGAACTCTTCTTTTGCTAAATTCATCAAAAACAATTACTTGGATTGGCTAAATGATTCAAAATCTGAAGCACCAATACTTTCTCATAAGCTACTTAAAGAGAAAGTCCTTCCCCATATCAAACCTGGTAAACCTTTATTTTTATTGGTGATTGATAACCTGAGACTGGATCAGTGGGAGGTTCTAAAACCACTGATTTCGGAATATTTTAATACCAAAGAGGAGGGTACTTATTTTAGTATTTTACCTACAACTACGGCTTATGCAAGAAATGCCTTATTTAGTGGAATGATGCCTTCCGATATGGCAAGATTTCATCCAAATCTTTGGGAAGGAGAGGATACTGATGAGGGTAAAAACAATAATGAGGAAGAGTTTTTGAGCGAAAACCTTCATAAAAACAGGATGAATATTAAGTTTAGCTACCACAAAATTCTCCAAGCGCATCAAGGAAAGGCAGTTTTAGAGCAATTTAACAACATGTTGGGTAATGACCTCAATGTTTTGGTCTACAATTTTGTAGACATGATGTCCCATGCGAGGACAGATATGAAAATGATACGTGAACTTGCACCAAATGAATCAGCTTACAGATCGCTGACTAAGAGTTGGTTTGAACACTCCTCCCTTTTTGAGTTTATAAAGAAAATAAATGAAGCTAAGGCCGAGGTGATTATAACCACCGACCACGGAACCAAGCGTGTAAATAAGCCTTATAAAATCATAGGAGATAAAAATATCACGACCAACCTACGGTATAAGCAGGGAAAGAATCTAAACTTTGAAAGTGGTAAAGTTTTTGAAGTTCCAAGACCCGAGGATGCCAAGCTTCCCAAATTTAATGTGTCCACCAGTTATGTTTTTGCCGTAGAAGATTATTTCTTTGCGTATCCTAACAATTACAATTATTATGTAAATTACTACAAGGATACTTTCCAGCATGGGGGTGTTTCTATGGAAGAAGTGATCATTCCCATTGCGCATATGGTCCCAAAGAGCAATTAAACTGATTTGAAAACAATACAGATGACATCCCTTGACCAAATCGGTCAAGTGGCACAAGAGGTGATTGATTTTTGTAAAGAATACAATATATGGGTATTCAAAGGACAGATGGGTGCCGGAAAAACAACTTTAATCAAATCTATTTCCAGGCTTTTTGGAATTCAGGATATGGTTTCCAGCCCTACTTTTTCTATAGTCAATGAATACCATAATACAAGTGGAGAGATTTTTTATCATTTTGACTTTTACAGAATAGAAGATCCTGAAGAGGTATTGGAAATCGGAATAGAAGAGTATTTTTACAGTCAAAATTACTGCTGGATAGAATGGGCTGAAAAAATACCGGACTATATTCCTCCTGATTTCATGCTGATAGAAATATCAGTAGGGGAGGATGGGATCAGAAAAATCATATTAGATAAGATAGTAAACTACGAAAGACATGGTTGAAATGACAAAAGGTGTTGGGTTAGCTCCAAAGGAGGCCCCGGCGGCAATCAAAAAATCTAAGCATTCTTTGGTTATCGGCTTGCCTTTAGAAAAAACAGCTCAAGAAAAGAGAGTTGTTCTGACACCTGATGCTGTTCGTTTGCTTGTCAATAATGGGCAGACGGTATATGTGGAAACCAATGCGGGTAAACAGTCAAAATTTTCAGATCGGGAATATTCAGACGCGGGTGCCAAGGTAGTTTATTCATCCAAAGAAGCATTTGATGCGGAAGTGGTACTTAAAGTGGAACCTGCTACTGAAGATGAAATAGAATTTATGCGCTCCGGAGCCTGTTTGATTTCTGCCCTTCAATTGGGAAAGCAAAAAGCCGAATTTATTCATGCACTTAACAGAAAGCGCATCACCGCAGTTTCTTTTGAGCACTTGGAAGACAAAGTAGGAGGAATGCCTGTCGTAAGAGCAATGAGTGAGATTGCTGGCAGTACTGTAATGTTGATAGCTGCGGAATATCTGAGTAGTGTCAACGATGGGAAAGGATTGATTCTAGGTGGGGTCACTGGAGTGCCCCCCACAGAAGTAGTTATTATTGGTGCGGGAACAGTTGCGGAGTATGCAGCGCGTACAGCTTTGGGATTGGGAGCAAGTATAAAAGTATTTGATAACCATATATACAAACTAAGGAGAATCAAACAGTTGCTTGGTCAACAGGTTTTTACTTCAACCATTGATAATTTTACTTTGGCGCAGGCTGTAAAAGAAGCCGATGTGGTCATTGGTGCCCTGAGGGTAGAGAAAGGAAGGAATAAGGTTGTGGTCAGTGAAGAGATGGTTGCGGCCATGATGGACGGGAGTATTCTAATAGATGTCAGTATAGACCAAGGAGGTTGTATAGAAACTGCAGAGATGACTTCTCATGAAAAACCTATTTATGAAAAACACGGTGTAATCCATTACTGCGTTCCCAATATTGCATCTAGGGTAGCCCGCACAGCTTCTGTAGCTTTGAGCAATATTTTCACTCCTATTCTTCTACAGATGGCCGATTTGAAAGGTGCAGAAGAGATGATATTTAATTATAAATGGTTTATGAAGGGAGTGTACACCTATAGAGGTAGTTTAACCAATGCGCATTTGGCGCGAAAGTTTGCGATGACCCACAAAGAGCTTCAACTCTTATTGGCTGCGAGATATTAGGAAAGTAGGTTTTGCCGCAGTAGAAATTCCAGTTGCTCGTTTGCTTTAAGCAGATCTTCAGTCAGTTTTTTGTTTGATTTCCTTAGCGCATAGACCTCAAAGGCATTTTTAATTACCGACCTTAAATAATCCTCATCCCAAGGCTTGGTTAAATAATGATACACCTGCCCTTTGTTGATGGCATCAATTACTGCCTGAATATCGGTATAGCCTGTAAGTAAAATACGGATGGGGTCTGGGTGTTTTTCAATTATGGAGGCCAGAAAATCCACACCGGTTTCATTGGGCATCCTTTGGTCAGTTATGACAATATCTATATGCTCATCATTTAGCACTTTTCGTGCTTCAACCGCAGATATGGCCAAAAAAATCTTGTAGTCTCTTCTAAAAGTGGCTTTGAATGCTTGGAGGTTATTTTCCTCATCATCGACGTACAGGATCTTTATTTTTTCAGTGCTTTCTTCGGACATTATTCAATAGATGGTTTGTATGATGGGTTTCTTTAATTAAGATTGTCAAATAAGTAAATAATATATAAAACAATTTAACTAATTTTTAAAATCATATTGCTCAAATATCGAAATAATAATCGGCAGGAGTAATATTTTTTTCTTTTTCTTAAGAAAGTTAGCTGAATCACATAACTTTACTTTTTACAATCACCCCTCTGTAAAACCAATGAAAATCATTGATAACCTTAATGATCTAGATCAATCAAAGCACCATATTCTTCACCCCGAGGATTCTTTTGAAGATGATCTGATCTATCAGCTAAAGTCAGACCCCACCGTAAGAGTACTGGATCAAATCAATATTCAGATAGCCGAATGGATCAAACTGAGCAACCCGAAAGTAACTTTCAGCAAGGGTGCATTGCAAGATGAGGTACGCAAATTTCTTAAAAAAAAAGGTGGTCAGTTTGGTAATTGGGTGTATTATCCCTGGAATAATAGTATTGTAAGAATTCTTCCCGAGGATGAGTTTATTCAAGTCCGCACCATTCGAAATAAGTATAAAATTACTGAAGAGGAACAGCAAATTTTACGAACCAAGAAAATTGGAATTATAGGCTTATCGGTTGGTCAAAGTGTAGCCTTGGGCTTGGCAATTGAGAGAGTGTTTGGGGAATTGGTAATTGCTGATTTTGATCATTTGGAGCTGGGGAATATGAATAGAATCAGGACTTCCCTAGTCAATTTAGGTGTCAAAAAAACCACAATTGTAAAAAGGGAAATTGCTGAAATAGACCCCTATCTAAAGGTTACTGTTTTTGAAGAAGGGCTCCATGATGATAATATGGAAGAATTTTTCTGTGAAGACGGTACTTTGGATCTGCTGATTGAAGAATGCGATAATATCAAAATGAAGATTCAATGCAGGTTGATGGCCAAAAGTCTTGGAATCCCTGTTCTTATGGATACTTCAGACCGGGGCATGTTGGACATAGAAAGGTTTGACCTGGATTCTAAACTCCCACTTTTTAATGGTAAATTAAAAGAGTTTGGTTCCGAGAGTGGGCTTTTGGATAATTTTGAAAAAAAGCAAAAGCAGATTCTTGGCGCAATACTTGATTTTGATAAGCTTTCAAAAAGAGCTCAAGAAAGTATTGGAGAAATTGGAAAAAGCATTACCAACTGGCCTCAGTTGGCATCCTCTGTTATCATGGGTGGCGGCATCTGCACCCACCTGTCCAGGGAGATATTATTGGGACAAAAAATAAAATCTGGCAGGTTTTATGTTGACTTGGATGAAATAGTCAAATAGCATGAAGATAAAAATCAAAGTAGTCAGGGCAATGTCCTCTCCAGAGGAAACAAAAAGGTACATTGACGGCCACTATAAAGTTTTGGAATCCTATGGCGTCACCAAAGTGACTTCCGCGGATACTTCTTGGGTTAAGAACCCCAATGTTTTTCTTCTTTTAGTCGAATCAGCAGAAGATCCTGATTTGGTCTTGGGAGGTGGAAGGATACAACTCAAATCCGAAGACTATCCACTTCCTTTGGAAGGGGCTATTTTGGAAAAAGACGATAAGATTTTGTCTTTTATGGAACAGTTTCAAGGCCATAAAGTGGCTGAGTATTGTGGATTGTGGAATTCCAGACTCGTTTCAGGTTACGGTATTGGAAGTATTTATCTGATTAGGATTGGTGTAGCAATCGCATCTTTTCTTAATTTAAAGGCATTAATGGCTTTTTGCTCACCTTACACTGTGAAAAATTCACAATCAGTGGGGTTTGAAATCATCAAAGAATTGGGTGATCAGGGGACATACCTTTATCCAAAGGAAGGTTTGATTGCTACTATCATGCAGATCAAGGATGTTTCAAATCTTCCTCTGGCAGATGACAGGCAAAGAGAAAAGATTTATCAACTCAGGGAAAATCCATTCCATACCGCCACAGAATCAAGTGAAAAGGGTTTGTTGGAAATTCAATACGACCTTAACATCTGTGAACTTGTTCGCCAATGGGAAACCTCAAAAAAATAAACAGACTTTATTGGTTATTGCCCTTGGTGTTTATCCTTGGAGCAGCTATTATTTTTTTATTTGGTTATTTTGGGGGCAATACTCAGAGTTCTATTGAGGAGTTTGAAATTCAGGTTTTTGATAAAGAAAAGGGAGCATATACTGTTTTAGATGTGCAAAGTGGGGGGTATAATGACCTGGGTTTTGTTGGAGACTCGGTGAAGTTAAAAATCCCCTTAAACATTGCGGCCTTTGCAAAAGCGGATCTGATAGAGATATCCAATCCTACTTTTGATTATACCTCTCTTAGCTACGTAGATCAGGAAGGGTTTATTATTGAGAGTTTGATGGGCCTTACTGAAAATGATTTTTTTTATCCCAATCCAGTATTTAGATTACCTGCTTACAGAGATGCTAGGGGCTTTTTAGAGTTCAAAATTCTCTCTGCTGATCCGCTTAGATTTTCTCTTACTACTTACGAGAATAATAGGATTTTGAAAAAGAGCAATCAAATCCTGACTTTGGTTTCTATTTACTGTGGTATCATGTTGGCGCTCGCGTTGTATAATTTCTTCCTTTATTTTTTAGTCCAGGATGAAAGTTACCTTTATTATTTCTTGTATATCATCTGTATTGGAATGGCTCAGATTTCCCTTTTGGGCTATAGTCATATTTTCTTTTTTCAAGGAAGTAAAGAACTATATCAATCCAGTATTATCATTTTCTCTTCGTTTTCAGGGATATTTGGGGTGCTTTTCATTCAAAATTTCCTTAAAACGAAACTACACGCTCCAAAGCTTCATTTGATACTCAAGGGAGTGGCAGTTTTGTATTTTGTTGGTTCTGTTGCCCGTATTTTTGGTCTTGTGGAAGTGAGTTACAGTATTACCGATCTGGCAGGGCTCATGGTGGTGATTTTCTTTATTGCTACAGCTTTTGTGGTGGCCAATCAAAATTTCAAACCAGCAGAGTACTTTCTTTTTGCATGGGCATTTTTCTTAGTGGGGTTATTTTCTTTTATACTTCACAATACGGGGTTGATTTATTTGGGGACTTTTCCAAGTCTTCCTATGCTCTTAGGGACCGCTTTTGAAGCAATTTTGCTATCCTTAGCGCTAGCATATAGAATCAATGTGCTGAAGCAGGAAAAGGACAGAGAGCAAAGTGAAAAACTTCGGGTGATGAAAGAGACTGAGGTATTGATTTTGAGGCAAAATGAAATGTTGGAAGAAAAAGTACGGAAAAGAACTGAGGAGCTGGAAGAGATCCTTCATGACCTTCAACAGACCCAAACCCAACTAGTAAACCAGGAAAAAATGGCCTCATTGGGTCAGTTGACAGCGGGTATCGCCCATGAAATCAATAATCCTATCAATTTTGTTTCTTCCAATATTTCACCTTTGAAGCGGGATATCAAAGATATATTGGAAATAGTAGACGCATACAGGAAAAATGGTTCTCTCGAATTTGCAGAAGAAACCAAGAAAAAACTGGCAGATCTGGAGGAAGATTTAGAGTTTGATTACCTTCTAAAAGAAGTGGAGCAGCTGCTGAAAGGAATGGAAGATGGTGCCAAACGAACGGTAGAAATTGTTAAAGGGTTAAGGATATTTTCCAGAATAGATGAGCAGGACATCAAACATGTAGATATCCATGAAGGTATTGATAGTACTTTAGTCTTGCTGAACAGCACTATTGGAGACCAGATAGATATTATCAAAGAATATGGCGAAATCCCAATGGTAGAATGTCTAGCGGGGAAAATAAATCAGGTATTTATGAATATTCTCAACAATGCTGTTCACGCACTATTGGATCATCCTGTAGAGGGAAGGAAAGGGCAGATAACCATAAGGACCTCTCATGAAAAGGATGAAGTAAGGATACATATAGAAGATAATGGTCCTGGTATACCTAAAGAACTTCAGAGCCGTATTTTTGAACCCTTTTTTACTACTAAGGCCGTTGGCAAAGGGACTGGTTTGGGACTGTCCATAGTGTATACCATTATTGAGAACCATCAGGGTAAGCTTACTGTGCAGAGTGAGGAAGGTCAGGGAACTTGTTTTTTGATCAACTTACCCATATCTCAACCAGGAGGAGATAGCTGAGATTTTTTATCTGAAGAATGACTTCTGAATACATTAAAAAGGTTTAGAAACGGAAAAATAAAAGTAATGCTTTGCCAAAATGCAAATAGGAAGTAATTTGCGATCCGTTTGAATAAACTTAAAAGTTTTTAATTATGATTAATCCATGGCACGATGTGCAAATAGGAAAAAACGCCCCAGAGTTTGTAATGGGGGTGATAGAAATCCCAAAAGGGAGCAAAGGCAAATATGAACTGGATAAAAAGACAGGGATGCTATTGTTGGACAGGGTATTATTTTCGGCAGTTCACTATCCTGCTAATTATGGGTTTATTCCTCAGACGTTTTGTGATGACAAAGATCCCCTGGATATTTTGATCATTTCCCAAATTGATATTCCATCCATGACCTTGGTAAATGCCAAAGTGATTGGAGTCATGAGGATGGTCGATGGTGGTGAAGCTGATGATAAAATCATTGCGGTAGCTGCTGAAGATCAGTCTGTCAATTATATCAACGATATTGACGAATTGCCTCCTCACTTGATGAAAGAAGTACACAGGTTTTTTGAAGATTACAAAAAGCTTGAAAATAAAGAAGTGAAAGTAGAAGATTTTCTAGGTAAAGAAGAAGCTTTCAAAATCATTCAGGAAAGTATAGACCTTTATGATCAAAACTTCAGAACTCAAAGATAAATTGAGCCCGGGAGATTTCTCCGGGCTTTTTTTTACTTTTAGGGCTATGAGAGGAATTTTTGTTATTGGACTGTTTTTGATAGCCCATTCTCTACGTGCACAAGAAGGAAATGATTCCAAATTTTCATTTTCAGGATATATTGAAACGTATTTTTCTTATGATTTCAATCAACCCAAAGATCATCTTAGGCCTCATTTTCTTTTTAATTTCAACAGGCACAATGAGTTCAGTGTCAATTTAGCTGTATTAAAAGCCAATTACACAGATGAAAATATCAGAGCCAATGTTGCTTTGATGACAGGCACTTACGCTCAATACAATCTTTCTGATGAACCTACTTGGGCGCAGTTTGTCAACGAAGCATCCATAGGTGTGAAAATTATAGATAAGCTTTGGCTTGACATGGGTATTATGCCTTCTCATATAGGTTTTGAAAGTTGGTATGGTATGGATTGCTGGCACCTGAGTCGCAGCCTTATGGCCGAAAATTCACCTTATTTTCTTACGGGAGCGAGATTGACATATGAAAAAAGTGAGCAACTGGATTTTATCCTTTGGGCTACCAATGGCTGGCAAAACGTACAAAGAAATCCAAGAAATCAATCTATTGGTGTAGGTTTTGGAGTAAACTATAGACCTATTGAAGGGATGGAGATCAACTATGCCAATTATTTTGGCAATGAAAGTCCACAACCGATCTATCGGGCACGGTTTTTTAATAATTTTTACATTCAATATGAAAAAAATAAATGGGGGACCACCTTGGGTGCAGATTATGGTATCGAAGACAGTAATTTCAGTTTTGTTAACCACTGGTATGGAATTACGGGCTCACTAAAGAGGGAGTTTCTAGAGAAGTATGTATTGGCAGGCAGGCTGGAATATTATTCAGATCCAAAGGGTGTGATTTTGGATCAGGGTGTAAAAGTATCAGGCGCTTCACTCAATTTGGATTATAATGTCTCTCCTTCAGCTTTGATCAGATTGGAATTCAGACAGTTTTACACACCTGAAGAAGCATTTTTTGAATTGCCGGCTGCTAGATTCAGTAAGGGTAATACTGCACTTACAGGATCTATGGCAGTGAGGTTTTAATGTTTTACTTTTTATGGATTATTCCTGTTGATTTGAGTTACTCGGGATTTCAATTTTTTTACTTTTAGAAAGCTTATTTCTTTTTCATTTTATCTACTCTCTTTTTTAGCAGCTTCTTCTGTAAGTAATCCAAAAAGGCATCATAATTTAAATGTTCATGATTGCTTAAAGTAAAAGAGCTTTTGTCATCAAAAACGATGGTAAGCTGACTGAATACCCTTTTATTGGTCGTTATCTTTTCTTCTTCCCATACCAATACCTGATCCAAGGCATAAGTTTTGGTTTTGCCTCTTAGGGGTAGTCTGGTAATGATCTGCGATTTCCCGGCAGAGATGAATTTATAAGAAGCCATCATTTTTACCAAAAGAAGTAAAATCACCAAAGTCAATAATACTGTAGCGAATAGATAGAAAATGATGCCAAATGACCTTACTGTGTAGAAATGGTTTAGAATATATATCAAGCCACTGAAAAGGATAATAAGTACAAGGCTTAAAGCTAAGTATGTACTTGTTTTGGGTTTACACGCGATCATACGACTTTAAATCTTGGAGTGTTACTTTGGAATGCTGTACAAGGTCCTCAAAAAAATCTCCAAAATGAACTCTCAAATACTCATGGTGCTCATCCAAAAAGATATGAGCAGTTTCTAATTTGGATTGAAACCTGGTTTTCTTTGCCATACCTGTCATAGCCCTACGGATACCATCCAACTCTCCATAGCCACCAAGCCAATTGTAATATTTCATGTAAGCAAAAGTCTTCAAGAACTTTACAGGCAATACTTCCCTGAAACTTTCTATGGTTTCATACACGTTTTGCACATAATCCTGCAGGGGCTGTTTGTGGTAGTTTTTCCAATATTTAGCCAGGAAATAATCAAAATACATGTCTGTGATAACAGTAGAATACCGCCCATATTCAGGCCTTAGGATTTCCTGCGCTTCTTTTACTACAGGATGATTGTCCGTGAAGTGGTCTATTTCCCAGTGTAATTTCACCCCTATGACAATTTCTTTTTCATAGGATTTCTCTATAGCCCCTCTTACAAAGTCACCTATAAAGTTGCCAACAAGCACTTTAGGTTCCTCAAATGATAGATATGCATGCGCTAAATAATTCACAGTATAAGTATAACAGTATTTATGGGGCGAAGTTTATCTGTTAGATTTGAGATAAATTTAAGAATAGATGTCAAAAATACAGGAAGAATTAAAAATTTCTTTGAAACTTTTAAAACAGGAGTGGCAGGAAGACCTGGAACAATACAAGAAGAAATTTTTATATAGTTCACTTTCAGATAGAAAGGACGAAGGAATTTGTTGGTATCCTGTATCGCTCAAAAAAACGAGATTTGGTTATGGGGAGCGGCTAATTGTAGACTTGGAAAGGTCTGATTCCAATCAGTCACATCTTTTTCAGTCAGGAAAGTCAGTTTCCATTTTTTCAAATCATGAATCCTTCAATTCTCCCAAAAACAGGATTAACGGAGTCATCAATCAGGTAAAGAAGGATGTCATGACAGTCACCCTTCAGGTGGAAGAATTGCCGGAATGGTTTCACAAAGGTAGAATGGGAGTAGACCTGCTTTTTGATGAAGCGAGTTACCGAGAAATGGAAAATGCCCTGCATGCAGTAACCAAAGCCGACAACAGTAGGCTGGGGGAGTTGAAGCGAATTTTGTTGGGTGAAAAAGAGGCAGAAATCAAGCAGCAGGAGTATGCCCCGATTGCACGCTTAAATGGCCGGCAAAACGAAGCAGTGGAATTGGCAGTTAATGCCCAAGATCTTGCCATCATCCATGGTCCTCCAGGGACCGGGAAAACCACGACTTTGGTTGGTGCAATTGAAAAAACCCTTGAATGGCTCCCTCAAGTGTTGGTTTGTGCACCAAGCAATGCTGCCGTAGACCTATTGGTGGAAAAACTGGCTGAAAGAAATGTTGCTACCTTGAGAATGGGACATCCGGCAAGGGTCGACGATCAGATCCTTTCTCAGACTTTAGATGCCAGGATTGCCCACCATGACAGCTATAAAGACCTGAAGCGTTTGAGGAAATCCATAGATGAATTTGTCAAAATGGGAAAGAAGTACAAGCGGAATTTTGGGCATGAGGAAAGAATGCAGCGGAAAAGGTATTTTGATGAAGCGGATAGGTGCAGGGATGAGGCCAAGAACCTTGAAGACTATATCATTTATGATATTTTTCAATCTGTACAGGTAGTTGCCTGTACCCTAGTTGGGTCAGCATCATCTTATCTCAAGGGCATGATTTTCCCGGTTGTATTTATAGATGAGGCAGGTCAGGGATTGGAAGCAGCTACATGGATTCCGATTCAAAAAGCCAGAAAAGTGGTATTGGCGGGAGACCATTTTCAATTACCACCGACCATTAAATCTTTTGAGGCATCCAAGATGGGGTTGAGTGTAACTTTATTTGAAAAGGCAATTCTGAGACAGCCTGACTTTTCTAAGATGCTCCAAGAACAGTACAGGATGCACAAATTGATTATGGGCTTTTCCAACCGGTATTTTTATAAGGGAGAACTATTGGCTGCGCCTAACACTGAGTTTCATTATATCCAAAATGATGAACCTGTATTGGAATATATAGATACTTCCGGTTCAGGATTTACCGAACAGGTGGAGGAAGAATCATTGAGCACATTCAATCTGGAAGAAGCAAAATTTGCTTTAGGCTATCTGGAAACCTTCATCAAGAAAATCGGAGTAAGCAAGTTGAAAGAAGATGAAAGAACTATAGGCCTGATAGCACCTTATAGGGCGCAGGTGAGGCGCTTTAATGAACTTCTTTTTGACACTTATGAATTTCCCAATCTCAGGTCCTATGCCGAGTTTCTGACCATAGATTCTATTGATGGTTTTCAGGGAAGAGAGCGGGATATCATGATGATCAGTTTGGTCAGGTCCAATGCCAAAGGAGAAATAGGATTTTTGAGTGATACCAGAAGGATGAACGTAGCCTTGACAAGGGCCAAAAGAAAAATGATTGTCATCGGAGACAGTGCTACTTTAAGCAGTCACCCCTTTTACAATTCATTTTTGGATTATGTGGACGAGCATAATTGTTATAGAAGTGTGTATGAATTTATTGGCGCCTAGGATAAGCCTGGAGGATATTAATAGATATTATGATATTTATCACCCTAGATCTTAGAGTTTTGGGTGGAGTGATTTTTTAAGTATGCATATCCGCAATTAGACCACAAACCAATTAAATAAGGGGCTAGATCAATCCGATACTAATAGATATTGGATTCCGAAGTCTCGGAACAAGTTATTCATTGATATTAGTTTGAAATCATAGGTTTATTTCAATTTTAAGATCCTACTGGCAAGAAAGCGGATAATCATGTTTTTTAAGCACATTTTCAAGTGTATCCAAAAATTATGGTGGAAAGCATTCTTGGAGATTAATCCAACTTGGAGTATTGTATACTATTTGTCATTTTGGAGATTTGTCTGATTGAGCAGTTAATTCAAACTTGTCCACCTCGAACCAGGAGAATAACCTAATATCTCAATATCGAAATTTACCTGACAACCCAAAAAATTGAATAACCCCTAATTATCCCTCACATTTTTTTCCTGATCATAGAAATATACCCAATTGAGATAGCTCAATACATTGCCGAAGGCATCAGTGGCTTCGGCCATATCTGAGGGGATCTCCCGACCTCTCAGCTTCGCCAATAAAAGCCCATAGACGGCATTTAGGCAAACCTGAATTTCATTGGCAGGAGCATCATCGCCTGCTTCAATGACCAAATGCATGATATGTGGTTTGGCTTTTTGATAATGTTCGAAATAAGTTTTATCCGTTTTTATCAATTTCCAATGGATCTCCGCCAATTCCGAAACAAATTGTTGGGTTACTTTCAGGTGTCCTTTTTCGTTGATTCCTTCGTCCAACATTGAAGCAGAAATACTTTCAAACCATTTCCATGTGGCTTCTTTTTCCTCGTCGGTAATAGGGTAATGAGAGATTACATATTTTTTAATTTCTTCTTTATTGAAATCATATGCCCTGATCAAATCCTCAATCTGGTACATGTAGATAATATACTCGGGTATATTCTGCGACTTCTTTTTTTCAGCGATTGCTTTCATCTTTTATCAACCTTAGCCCTACAAATAAAATAAGTTATTATTGATTTTGATAGGAATTATTAAGGCTTTACACAAAAGGGGGATTTTACCATTTAAAAAGATCAATGCCTGCTGAAGAAATAGGGCTGATGTCCAAACAAAATTCTTTAACCTTCGATTCTTATACTGATAAAACCCATTATTTTCTTTAATTTTGCGCCCAGAATGAATATGCAAAAAATTAGAAATTTCTGTATCATTGCCCACATTGATCATGGCAAGAGTACACTAGCAGATCGTCTCCTTCAGTTTACCAATACAGTAACTGATAGGGATATGCAGGACCAGTTGCTTGACAATATGGACCTGGAACGTGAGAGAGGTATTACCATCAAGTCTCACGCAATTCAAATGAAGTATAATTATAAAGGTGAGGAATACACCCTCAACCTTATAGATACTCCTGGACACGTAGATTTTTCTTACGAAGTGTCAAGATCCATTGCGGCCTGCGAAGGAGCGCTGTTGATTGTGGATGCATCGCAGGGTATCGAGGCGCAGACTATTTCCAACCTTTACCTTGCTATAGGTCATGACCTGGAAATCATTCCGGTGTTGAATAAAATTGACCTTCCAGGGGCAGATCCAGAGGTAGTGGCAGATGAAGTCATTGACCTTATCGGTTGTGACAGAGAAGATATCATTTTGGCGTCTGGTAAAGAAGGCCTTGGTATAGAAGATATTTTAAATGCCGTTATAGAAAAAGTTCCTGCTCCAAAAGGGAATGTGGATGAGCCCTTACAGGCCATGATTTTTGACTCTGTCTATAATCCATTTAGGGGAGTGGAAGTCCTCTTTAGGATTTTTAATGGAACCATTAATAAAGGTGATAAAATCAAATTCGTCAATACAGGCAAAGAGTACGAAGCTGATGAAATTGGCATTTTAGGATTCAATCAGATCCCTCAGAAGACCATGTATGCTGGAAATGTAGGTTACCTCATTTCGGGTATCAAGGTTGCCAAAGAAATTAAAGTAGGGGATACCATTACCCATGTCAAAAATCCATGTGCTAACGCCATCCAAGGTTTTGAAAATGTAAAACCAATGGTGTTTGCCGGGATCTACCCTGTGGAAACCACCGATTTTGAAGAATTGCGGGCCTCTATGGAAAAGCTTCAGCTCAATGATGCTTCTCTGGTATGGGAGCCCGAGACTTCTGCAGCTTTGGGGTTTGGATTTCGTTGCGGCTTCCTTGGCATGCTCCATATGGAAATCATTCAGGAAAGACTGGAGCGTGAGTTTGACATGACTGTGATCACTACTGTTCCTTCGGTACAGTTCAGGGCTTTGATGACCAATGATCAGATCAATCTAATCAACGCTCCTTCGGATATGCCTGACCCAACTAAGTTCAAGCATATTGAAGAGCCTTTTGTGAAAGCTACCATTATTACTGCATCTGATTATGTTGGAGCAGTGATCCAACTCTGTATGGAGAAAAGAGGTCAGATCAAAAATCAAGTTTACCTTACCTCAGAAAGGGTAGAATTGACTTTTGACATGCCGCTTGCCGAGATCGTATTTGACTTCTTTGATAAATTGAAAACCATTTCCAGGGGATATGCATCCCTTGATTATGAATTGATAGGCTTTAGACAATCACATTTGGTCAGACTCGATGTCATGCTCAACGGAGAGATTGTGGATGCTCTGTCTGCTATTGTTCACAGGGACAAGGCTTATGAATGGGGAAAGAGACTTTGTGAAAAATTGAAGGAATTGGTTCCAAGACAGATGTTTGAAATCGCAATACAAGCTGCCATTGGTACCAAAATTATTGCCCGTGAAACCGTGAAAGCTTTGCGTAAAAACGTTTTGGCCAAATGTTACGGCGGTGATATTTCCCGTAAGCGCAAACTTCTAGAAAAGCAGAAGAAAGGCAAGAAGAGAATGAGACAAGTCGGAAATGTTGAGGTGCCACAGGAGGCATTTATGGCTGTTTTGAAGCTTGACTAAGGATTTACGATTTAGGAATTACGATTTACGTCGTCAAATTGTAATTTTACCTACAGACAGAATAGTGGAGTTTTTTATTTGTAACGAAAAGGGTTGTAGATATGAAACGTGAAATACAACATAGGACGAAGCAATTCGCAATTGAGGTCTGGGGTCTATGTGCAAAATTTCCACACACAAGGGAGTTTAATGCTTATGTAAATCAATTGATTCGCTGTTCTAGCTCTGTTGCTGCAAACTACCGGTCTGCTTGCAGAGCCAAATCAAACGCTGACTTTATCAATAAATTAAAAATTGTTGAAGAAGAAGCAGATGAGAGCCAATTCTTTCTTGAGTTAATTGCCGAGATAAATACAAATGACCAACTGTCTTTTGAAATTAATCGGCTGATCAAAGAAGCTGATGAAATTGTTGCTATAATTGTAGCAAGCCTTAAAACTCTAAGAACCTCATAAGCATCATCGCCTTCTGAAGACTCCGTAACTCGTAAATCCAAATATTCTCATTCAACTTTCAGCATTCATAAAACTTCGAGATCTCAAAAAGGCCTCGTAATTCGTAAATCGTAACTCGTAAATCTAAATCTCATGCCAACACTGATAAACGGAAAAACCACTTCTGAACAAATCAAAACAGAAATAGCAGCTAGGGTAGCGGAAATAAAAACCGAGGGAGGAAAAATTCCTCATTTGGCAGCTATACTTGTTGGTAATGATGGGGCAAGTCAAACTTATGTTGGTGCGAAAGTAAAATCCTGTGAACAGGTGGGCTTTGCTTCTACTTTGGTAAGACTGGAAGAAACAGTTTCAGAAGATGAGCTTTTGAAGGCCGTAGAAGACATAAATGAAAATCCGGAAATAGATGGATTGATTGTTCAGCTACCTTTACCCAAGCATATTTCCGTAGAAAAAGTAACCAATAAAATCAAGCCTGAAAAAGATGTAGATGGCTTTACTCCTGCTAATGTAGGAAGGATGACACTAGGCTGGCCTGCATACGTTGCCGCTACTCCTTATGGTATTGTAGAATTGTTGAAAAGGTACAATATTGAAACATCGGGAAAACACTGTGTAGTCATTGGAAGAAGCCATATTGTGGGTTCGCCTATGAGTATACTGATGGCCAGAAACGATAACCCGGGAAACTGTACGGTTACCCTTACCCACAGCAGAACAAAAAATCTCCCTGAGATTGCCAAATCAGCTGATATTTTGATTGTTGCCTTAGGAAAGCCTGA
Organism: Mongoliibacter sp.; assembly: GCF_007692705.1. Lineage (GTDB taxonomy): Bacteria > Bacteroidota > Bacteroidia > Cytophagales > Cyclobacteriaceae > Mongoliibacter. The sequence continues at coordinate 11,020 of NZ_REBN01000155.1, read as the reverse complement.
GTTTGTAACTGCAGAGATGGTGAAGGAAGGTGCGGTAGTCATTGACGTGGGAATCCACAGAATAGCTGATGAAAGTAAAAAATCCGGTTTCAGATTGATAGGAGATGTGAAATTTGATGAAGTATCAGCCAAAGCTTCTGCCATTACCCCTGTACCTGGAGGAGTAGGTCCAATGACCATTGCTTCATTGCTATACAATACCCTATTGGCAGCAGAAGGTAAAATATATTCAAAATAAGCGTCTGATAATGAGCATTCATATTGAATTGCTCTTAAAAAGAAAGAAATTGATTTGCAGTGAAAGGCTTTCCTTTCTACTTTTGCAATCCTTAACTGCGCACGTGGTGAAATTGGTAGACACGCCATCTTGAGGGGGTGGTGCCCTACGGGCATGGAAGTTCGAGTCTTCTCGTGCGCACAAAAAGCTTCGGAATTTCCGGGGCTTTTTTTTGTTTTTTTCAACCAAACTTTAAGTAATGCCGTAGGTAAAATATGGTGAAAAAGATACTATTTGTTTTTTTGATTGCTATTTTTTGTTGGCGTTTACCTTTATTTGCCCAATTAACTGTTCTAGACCAGCAAGCAAATCTAATAGAGTTTGGACTAGTAAATAATGGTAAATCTGTCGCAAACTTCAAGTTAGAGAAATCCTCCGGTAACTTTTCTCTATTCTTAAAAGACGAAGAACTAAATAATATCAACTATTTTGAAACCGTTCTTGGTCCAAATATTACGCATCTATCCCATGACGTATTAGGAGATGAAGTCGTTTTTGTAGGGTCTTTGGACCCATTTACTTCCAATCGGAAAGTCATTCTTAAAGGGGACCTGAAGACCGGTGATTTCAAAAAATATACTTACCTCTCATCTATTGTTGTACCAGCGGGTGTTAAGGTAATCAATAAGGGGGTTGTAATCCAAGGTGCCTTTGAAGGAGGACATTTTCTTGAAATTTATGATTTTGAAACAGAAACAGTTCAAACAGTTACAGAAATTTTGGGTCCACAATTCAAAATATTAGATTTTAAGGGGGGTGAACTGACAGATGTTTTAGTGCTTGAAGAGGGTAAATCCAAGCAACAAAGATTACAGATTTTCTCATTTGATCATCAGGGAAAAAGGATAATGAATGTACATGTAAGACTACCCTCTCAAGAGAAATTTTACATTCAGCAAGCCCAGTTGGTGGACTCCAAAGAGGGGTTAAAAGCAGTAGGGACATATAGTGACAAAAAAGGAGAGTGGTTTTCGGGCTACTTTCATTTTAGCATAGATGAAGAGATGAAATTTCAGTTCAGAAAATTTCTTTTCAAAGATTTAGAGGGATTTTATGATTACAGAAAAAATTCCCCTAAAATTAAAAGGAAAAGGCTGAACAAGGAAGTAATGTTGGTGGAGGCTGTGACTGATGGAGAGTTTGTCACCTTGGCAGCGGTAGTACCCTCTGCTGAAAGGAAATTCATCCATTTGTTGCATTTGAATGCCAATGGAGAAAAGGTTTTTGATAAATCTATAAAACTCTACTATAATGTAAGTTTGTATTGGGCGCCATACCATCTGGCAATTGATCAGGAGAAGGTGTATTTTGCGTATAGAGGGAATGAGAATAGAAAAAACCCTCCAGGGGAAAAGATTTATTTAATAGAAAAGAGAGAAGAGGACAGTTCCGCCCAAGTGAAAAGAGTGGTGATCCAGAAAAACAAACTTTGGCAACTCATGGAGCCCCACTACCAATATTGGCATGATGGTAAGTTTTTGGTTTACGGAGTAAGTAGGAACATGCCTCTAGCTGAAGGTAAGCCGGTATTTATTTTGGAACCTATTGATTCAAAAGAATAAAGTAATTAACGTAAAAGCCTATTTTGGTCATTTCATCTTTTTCCTAGGCTTTAGTTCATTATGTTTGTTTAAGTAAAGTTCGTAAGATGGAATGTATATTATGTGGGGTTTTTAAAAAAAATGTTAATCCTATTTTATGGATGCTTCTATTTTTAATTCCAATTTGGGAATTGGAAGCTCAGGTAGTCAAGGGTAAAATTACAGATGAACAGACAGGCGAGCCCTTGCCTTTTGCAAATGTATTTATAAGCAATACCACATTCGGTTCTACTACGGATATAGATGGGAATTTTGAAATCAGTGGTCAATTACCACAGAATTTTGAATTGGCAGCATCATTTATAGGCTATTACACTAAGTTTAGGAATATTGCCTTAAGTGGAAGAAATTCCGTAACAGTCAATTTTGACTTGACCCCAAAAGTGGATCAGCTTGATGAAATTCAACTCAAATCAAGGCGAGATAAAAAATGGGAAAGAAATCTTAAAAGATTTGAAAGGGTATTTTTAGCAGTTCTGGATGATCCTTTTTTAAAGCAAAGTAAAATCACTAATCCATGGATTTTGGACTTTCAGCAGGGTAGGGAAGGGGGAATGAGGTATTTTGCAGCAACTGCTCAAGATCCAATTTTAATAGAAAATGAAGCTCTTGGGTACCACATAGAATACCATTTGCAGCGATTTGTGGAGACCAGAAGAGGGTTTCAGTATTATGGTTTGGTCAACTTCAGTGAACTTGAAGGAGTGGATGGGAAAGAAGATTTGAGAAATACCACCTATCAAGGTTCTCTGAGACATTTTGTCAAATCCTTGGTAGATAGAACCGTAGACACCTTGGAATACGAAATCTATCAGGTGATACCGGATAATTTTTTAACGAAGAGAACCAATGATTTTACTCAAGAATTAGGTGAATCCATTGTAAAAATCCATAGGGACTCTTTATACATCTGCGATTTACCTAATGGTTTGACCCTTATTGAACTACCCTATAAGATTGAAGTTCATAATAGGAAAAAACCATGGCCCAATAATTACTATGAAAATATTTATCATAGCATTTCTTGGTTGGAGGCACCGGAGGGATATTTTGTAGTAGACGATTATGGTGTTTTGCCTGACCCGACTCAGTTAGAAAGAGCCGGAAATATGGGTAGGGAAAGGGTGGCCAGGTTTTTACCTCATGACTTTGAGCCAACAGGTGAATTGGGAGAATTTGTGGCTGAGTTTGATTCTACATTACTTAGAAAAAGTAAATGGAATAACCTCAGAGAAAAACCACACCTGAGTCTGAATAAGACTTACTATCACCCGGGAGAAGCCATTTGGTTTGCTGCTGACATGTTGTATCAAAACAATTTTTACATGGATAGCCTGAGTAGGGTTTTACATGTAGAAGTATATGACAATGATTTTCAAACCATACTTTCAGAAAAATTCCAAATAAAAGAAGGCAAGAGTTCGGGTGTTTTGGTTTTACCTGATGGCCTGCAACCTGATAATTATGTAATCAGGGCCTATACCAACTGGATGCGGAATTATCAAGAGGATGGGTTTTCCTATGTCCCTATTCCTGTTTTGGGTTCTAATGAAAAACTAGTTGCTGAATTAGTTGAGGAAGAGTTTGAAACAGACGAGGATTTGGAAGTAATCATTAAATCCCAATTTGAAAAATCAATATGGAATACCAAGGTTAAGCTTGAAATCGATATAATCGAAGCGGATGACGAAATTGTTGGAGGACAATTCAGCATTTCTGTTTTGGATGCAGATTTAAATCCTGAAATATTTTTGCAAAGCCCCATAAGGAACTCACTGAATTGGCTTTTGAGCGATGAAAAATCAATCTTTTATGAAGAACCTAAATACCCCATAGAATTTGGGATTTCTTTGCAGGGCTATTTTTCAGATAGGCCAAGACGACCTCTAAATGTACCTTTGACCATAGTACAGGGTGAATTGGAAGACTACGGAATAATCCAAACGGATAGTAGCGGATACTTTTGGGCTACCGGTTTGGTTTTTCAAGATAGTGCTGAAATTTCCATTGCAGCTTTAAACAAGAGGAGAAATAGTTTTGGAGAAGTCAGGTTAGCTCCTAGTCAGAGTCCCAATGTGCAGCCCTTTTATCCTAGATTTTCATATGGGAAAGAGACAATTGAAAATCCAGATGTTGAATTTTCTTTTGAGGATTTAATGGCAGGTAATTACATGGAACTTGAAGAGATTACAGTCCAAACGAGCGCATTGGAAAGTACAGCAGAAAGAAATTATGGGTACGGGACACCGGATAGGGAAATTGATTCACAGTTTTTGGAGTCAAGACCTGATTTGACCTTAGATAGGGTGATATCTATGAATATGGCAGGGGGAAGAATGGGGAACTACAATTGGGGATTGGATGCAGGAGAACCCTTGCTGATGGTAGATGGAGCCAGATTTTTCCCCTCCGAAGACGAAAGTGTTTTTGCTTACCTAAGCACATTTGTTGCGGCAGAAGTAGAATCCATCAAAATTTATACTTTCTCTGCAGGCACTTTTGGACTGCAAGGCTTTGCTGGAGCGATTCTGGTTGAGACTAAAAGAGCTAAAAGAGGTCTTCAGGAAGATCAGGTTTTTGATGCTTCACAGTTTCAAAAGTTCAAGGTTAGTGGTTTTACTGCTGTACCCCAATTCCCAGTTTTTAACAACCATGAAGGAATCATCAAACAAAGGTCAGCCATCTACTGGAACCCTAGATTGGAATGGGATCAAGACCAAACCTCGATTCCTATTACTTTTGAGATGTCCAATCAGACCCAAAGGATTCTGGTTAAAATTGAAGGCCTGTCTAAGGATAAGGACCCAATTTCAAAAATTATCGAGATCAGGGTTGAGGATTTGCTATAATACTATCCTATCTTCGACTGAGTTTAATTTAGAACCTTAAGAAAATATGAGAAAAATATTCATGATGCTTTGCTTACTGTCGGTATCAAGTCTTTTCTCTGCTATGGCTCAAGAAGCCAAATATCCGATAGTAAAAGGCTATGGAGGGATTTATGAAATACCCGAAGCTACCGAGGTCCCTGATCCTAATGCAGAAGTCAAAATTATCATTGATTTGGTTTCCGGAGCGGAAGACCACAAGGAGATCAATGCCATGGTCAATAACATTGCCCGGATGATGAACCTACATGGATTGGGAGGTATTGGAAAAGACCAAATGCATGTCAAGGTGGCAGTTCATGGTGGGGCTGTATTTAGTATGCTTAATGACGGAGCCTATGAAAAACAGTTTGGTATAAAAAATCCAAATATCCCTGTTTTTGAAGCATTGAAAGAAGCTGGGGTAGAAATTTACGTTTGTGGGCAATCCTTAATCGCTAGGGGTTTTGAGTCTGATGACCTTTGGGAAGACACCGTCATAGCACTTTCAATGCTCACTACATTGACCAAGTATGTGCCTCAGGGATATATGCTGTTAAGGTTCTAAAGCTTTAATTTCAGCTGCTCAGGTAGATGCCTAAAAGACTTCCTGTGAATGGGATCAAGACCAAATCTCGATTCCTATTACTTTTGAGATGTCCAATCAGACCAAAAGGATTTTGATAAAAATTGAAGGACTATTTCAAGATAAAGAGCCAGTTTTGAATATTGTTGAAATAATATTAAACGATTAAAATATTGAATTTAATTGATTAATAATTTCTTATTTTGTTTTAAAATTGAAGTAAATAATTATTTGTTTTTTAGTCGTTTTTTTTTTCTTTGAACGAGTCTTTAGTTAAAGGCTTGGATTTGGCCAAAACCTTTTTATATATTAAAAACAATAGAAAATGAAAAAGACAGTATTTTATTCTTTGATGTGTATATCACTAAGTTTTACTTCAACTACAATAGTTAATGGACAAGCTTAAGTAGATCCTGGGGATGGAAATAGGACAGTTTGTTGTCAAATGGAAGAGGTTTATTGTATGGATCACCTTGGAAATGCGTGGGCAAATTCAATAGAACGGCCAGGCAGTACTTGTTAGGAAAACCTAAATATTGCACTTGCTTTCAAAATACTTTGTTAGTTTTTATTATGATAATAGTTAATTAGGTGCTTTGAAGGCGAGTGTATTTTTTAGAGAAATACTAACTTCAAATTTCTGGAATACTTCCATTGTTATAAATAATTTTAATCCTTAGAATAGGAAAAAATGAAATATATAATTATCTGCATTACTGTCTTTATTTTTTTTAGCTGTTCAATAAAAAATGATAGTCAAAAAAGAATAACAAAAGACTCATTTCCAGAAGTGATTAACTTAAACGGAGATAAAAAGGAATTTGAGGAATTAATTAATCCAAAAAAAATCCATTTGGCAAATGACTTCATTGTCATATCGACTGATGGAAATGATACACTACTACATTTTATTAATAAAGACAAACTTGAATATTTATTCAATAAAGGGATTCGAGGAGATGGACCAGGAGAAATCAACTCAATTGTATGGGATATATTTCCTTCATTAAAAGATGATTCATTTTGGGTTTATGATTTAAACATGAAAATGATTCATGAATTTGATCTATCTGATTCTACTTTTAAGGCTATTCAGTCAATTAATCAAAAAGGTGATTGGTTTTATGGGTTTTCCAACCACTGGTTGGGTACTAATGAAATTATTTCTTATACAAGTATGACAGATCATAAGTATTTGGTTTTTGACACATTAGGCAATAAAGTTAGGGCTTTACGGCCCTGGAATGAAGACAAACCAATTGATCAGGAAGAAAGTTATATGTTATCTGGTTTGTATCAAGGGCCAATTGATTTCAATATTCATTCAGGTATTTTAGGTCATGCGAGTATCAAATTTGAAAATTTTGAGCTTTTTGATGTAGAAAACAGCACCTGGATTGAGGTTAATGGCCCTAGTGACATAGAATTGGAGTATGATTTTTTTGATACAAATAGTGGGAAGGCTGCCAATGTGAAAAGTCATGTCCCCAGAGGATATAATGATATATTTGTGGGTAAAGAAGGCGTTTTTTTGGTTTATATCGGCAAAACAGATGAAGAAATAAAGGATGTTGGCTATAGGTCTAATACTATTCTGCATTTTGACCTTAAAGGAAATCCTTTAAGTTGGTTTGAACTTGATTTTCCGATAAGATCGCTTACCGTAAATGAAAGCGAAAGGATAATTTATTGTATTACTGAAGACAGAGAACCTGGAGTAGTTGTTTACAAATACTGAGTAATTACGTAAGAGTGATTCTGTGTATCGTGCTTTCTGAGACCTTATTAACTCGTTCAATAACTTGTGATTATAGTTAAATTCTACATAAAATATTTAAATTCTAAAACTCCATTTTCAGCTGCTCAGGTAGATGCCTAAAAGACTTTCTGTGAATGGGGGTAAGTCCAAGTTTTCGGATTCCATCTCTGTGGGCTTTTGTGGGGTAGCCTACATTTTTCTCCCACCCATAACCGGGAAATTGCTCCGCCAAGCCAGCCATCATTTCATCTCTATATACTTTTGCTAAAATCGATGCTGCTGCAATACTGGCAAACTTCCCGTCTCCTTTGATGATACAATCAAATGGGATTTCCAATGAGGTTTTGAATTTATTCCCATCAATAAGTAAATGCTCAGGCTTAACGTGAAGGGCTTGAACTGCTCTGTTCATGGCTAAAAATGAAGCATTGAGGATATTGATCTTGTCAATTTCTTCCACACTTGCTTCTGCGATTGACCAAGCCAATGCTCCTTCTTTGATCTCAGTCACCAAAATGTTACGATCTTGTTTTTTTAGCTTTTTGGAGTCATTGACCAATTCATTTGCAAAATCGATAGGCAGAATCACCGCAGCGGCCACTACTGGTCCGCAGAGGCAGCCTCTGCCTACTTCATCGCATCCCGCTTCTATTCTATTAGATTCTAAATATGGCCTCAGCATTTTCCTTGGGCTCTTTTCTAGATTTATAGTATTTATGGATCATTTCGGCAACTAAGCCCGTCCATCCAGTCTGATGTGAGGCACCCATGCCTCTTCCATTGTCACCATGAAAATACTCATAAAATAAGATATGGTCTTTGAAGTGTGGATCATTCTGGAATTTAGGGTGATTGGCATACACTGGCCTATTTCCATCCTTGTCTTTGAGGAATATCTTGATACATCTCAAAGAAAGTTCTCTGGCAATGAGATCCATAGTAACATAGTTTCCCGACCCTGTAGGGTATTCAATAGAAAATTCACCGCCATAGTAATAATCAAACTTTCTTAGGGACTCAATGATCAAATGGTTGATAGGGAACCAAATAGGGCCACGCCAGTTGGAGTTGCCTCCAAACATCATGGAATCAGATTCACCGGGGGTATATTTGATGGTGAGCGCATCACCATTGATGCGCACAGTATATGGTTTCTTTTCATGAAATTTGGAAAGGGACCTGACTCCGTATTCGCTGAGGAATTCATTCGGGTCAAGCATTTTATTTAAAATGCTTTTCATCCTATGCCCTCTTAGCAATGAAAACAACCTCCTCTTTTCAAAACCTGGCTGTATCCAGCTTGATACCAATGCGGCAAGTTTAGGTCTTTCTTTCAGGAAAAATTCCATACGGTTTTTAAAATCCGGTAGACTGTCAAACATATCAAGTCTGATTGATTCCACAGCAAAAAGTGGAATTATACCAACTATGGACTTTACTTTCATGACCTTCGGCTCTTTTCCCGGCAAGTGAAATACATCAAAAAAGAAGTTCTCATCATCGTCCCAGAGGCTGATACTTTCTCCTGAGATATTGTTCATTGCTCCTGCGATGTAAAGGAAGTGTTCCAGAAACTTGATAGCAGTGTATTGATACGTTTTGTTGAACTCACAAAGATCCAAGGATATTCTCATCATATTGAGTGAAAACATTGCCATCCATGAAGTCGCATCCGCCTGCTCAAGTTTGCCCTTGTAATGATGTGCATGAGATCGGTCTATGACAGAAATATTATCCAATCCAAGAAAGCCGCCTTCAAAAATATTTTTGCCATCACTGTCTTTTTGATTGACCCACCAGGTAAAATTAATCATCAATTTGTGAAAGCATCTTTCCAAAAACTCCTGATCTCCTTTCCCTCCATTCAACTTTTTATCAATCTGATAAACCCTTTGTACGGCATATGCATGTACAGGTGGATTCACATCACTGAAATTCCATTCGTATGCAGGTATCTGACCGTTTGGATGCATGTACCATTCGTTTAGCAAAAGCACCAGTTGTGATTTTGCAAACTCAGGATCCAGTCTGGCTAGAGGGACACAGTGAAAAGCCAGATCCCAGGCAGCATACCATGGATATTCCCATTTATCCGGCATGGAAATAATATCAAAATTATGAAGATGCCTCCATTCGTTATTTCTACCTTTTTTCCTTTCTTTAGGAGGTGAATATCTCCCTGGATCACCTTCAAGCCACCTCTCTACATTGTAGTAGTAAAACTGCTTGCTCCACATCATACCCGCATAGGCCTGTCTTTGGATGTTTCTCATATCTTCATCCTTTACCCTTGCCTGGATTTCTGAATAAAACTCGTCCGCATCCCTTTTTCTCTCATGAAGTATGGCTTCACAATCTTTACTGGACTCTTCTATATATTGATGTGTCATTCGGAATTTCACCGATTTATGAGATTTTGCCGGGATAGTAATTTTATAAATGGCGGAAGCTTTCGTGCCTTTGTTATCAGGATTTACAGCTGATTCATCCCCTTCTACAAGATAATTGTTGATTCCATCTTTCAGGTATGCCCTTTCATTGGGTATATTGTATAGCTTTTGGCGGTTGGTCTCATTGTCGCAAAATTTCAGTTCCGGCTCACCTTCAAAAGAGAAGAAAAAATTCCCACTATCTGGGTGATATGCCTTGATACTGTTTTTGTCAAGTTTTGAAATGGTGGGCATAAATGGTTCATGTCCCGTAAACCAGGTTTTTCTAAACCACATTGTTGGGATTACCCATAAAGTGGCTTCTTTGCCACTTCTGTTGTGAATAGTTGCTTTACTGACAATGTCTTCAATGTCATTTTTGCCGTACTCGATAAAAATGTCAAAGTATTCGTCTTGATCAAAAACTCCTGTATCCATTAATTCAAACTCAGGATCATTTTTGGTTCTCCGCGCATTCTCTGTCAAAAGTTGTTTGTAGGGGAATTCGCTTTGAGGATACTTATAAAGCATCTTCATATAGCTGTGTGAAGGTGTGGAATCCAAGTAATAATACAATTCCTTCACATCTTCACCGTGATTTCCCTGAGGGCCTGTAAGTCCAAAAAGTCTTTCTTTAATCATGGGATCTTTTCCATTCCAAAAACCCCAGGAAATACAAAGTTTTTGTTTATGATCCGAGATGCCCGCTATTCCTTCCTCACCCCATCTGTAGGCTTTGCTTTTGGCCTCCTCATGGGTGACATTTTCCCAAGCAGCTCCATTTTTACTGTAATCTTCTCTTACAGTACCCCACTGTCTTTCAGTTAGGTATGGTCCCCATTTTTTCCAGTGCCTTTTCCACTCTTTATCTTCTTGAAGCCTTATTTTCTCTATATTCATCTATGGCAATCGCTTAAAGGGTTGAATTTACATTAATTTGTGTAGGACAAGGGCAAGAAAAAGATAATTTAAAAAAAATGAGAAAGCAGAGTTTTCCTGCAATCGATTGTATCGGTTATTTATGGCTTTTTTGGACAAAATGCTTTTTAGTGCCGCTTTCACTGCAACTAACCTAACCAATTTGATGCAAAAAGAGTTTTTTCAAACAATCAAATACTTATGGCAGCCTGATTTTGGTTGTAAGGGTTGCTGAAATAATCCTGATCAGTCCTTTGGGAGACTGTATCATTAATAATTTCCTTAAAAAGCTTTTCGAAGCTATCAGCCCAAAGGGTCTTTGCCTCACCCTGTATTTCCATTTGATTCAAATAGTCATCAAAACGTATGATATCAAACTTATCCGAAATGATGCCTGCATGTGCCTGGAGTGCATCAAGAGCATTACAGGCCTGTTCGAATTGTCCCTTGACAGGAATCATCATCACTTTCTTACCTAAGTACATGGCTTCACAGACTGATTCAAATCCAGCCGTGGTGATTAGTCCCTTGCATGTAGCCATTTTGCTCAAAAACAACTGATCATCAATTTTATGGAAAGTCA
>NZ_REBN01000152.1 GCF_007692705.1 Mongoliibacter sp. | reverse complement strand
GCAAAGCTTTGGAAGTATTTTTGCACAGAGTTGGGGAATAATGCCAATTCTTCTGGTGTAGGCATTTGGATGAAAGTATTGATCAAATCTGCAAATTCAGGTTTTTTGTACAAATCCAATACAGCAGCATCAGCTAAAGGATCACCTTCGTTACGAAGTGCATCCATATTTCTCGATTGATATAATTTCAATTTATCCACAGTTTGCTAACCTATATTAAGCCAATAGGTTTTAAAAATAGAAATAGATACATGTATAAAACACTCTTCTTCTGTCTTCTTACTCTAATCTCCTCATTTTCAATTTGCATTGCTCAGTCAGCTACAGACTTGATCGCCTTGGATGCAAAAGCTACTGGTAGCAAGCTAAAACTTGAAATAGGTACGGAACAAAAAATCACAGATCGAAATCTTTATGACAATCAGCCAAATTTTATAAATGAAAAGCAGATGGCATTTTCAGCAGCAGATGAAAAAGGTAATCATGATATTATAATATATACTTTCAGTTCCGGTAAATTCACTAACCTGACTAAAACTCCCGACCTGAATGAGTTTTCCCCGGCAATTACAGATTGTGGTTTGTACGTTTCCGCTGTAACTGTTGAAAAAGACGGAAAACAAAGACTTTGGCTGTATCCTACCAACTTTGGAGAGCCTGAGCTACTGTATGACGATATTGAGCCCGTTGGTTATTACGATTGGTATGATAATCGGGCTGCCATGTTTGTACTGGGACAACCCAATACCTTGATCTACCCATTTGCAAAGGAAAATATCCTGAATATAAGTCAAAACGTAGGTAGAACTGTAAAAAAGAAACCCAAGAGCAGTATCATCACCTATTTGGACAAAAATGACAGTAAAGAGATTAATGGCCAAAAGGTATTTGCTATCAAAGGTTTTGACATAGAAAAACAGCGGAGCTTTAATTATGGCTACAGCATCCCTGGAGAGGAAGATTTTATATGGTTGAATAAAAACCTACTCCTGATGGGGAAAGGAAATGAATTGTTTTTCCGAAAAGCCAACAAGCAGGACTGGCAATCCGCCGGTTACATTAAAGTTGAAGGTTACCAGGATATCAGCCGCATGGCCTATTCTCATGATCTTAAAAAACTGGTTTTAGTGATGGAAAGAACCAACTAATGACTATAATCCAAGCATTTTTCTACGCTTATTTTCGTCAAATCATCAAGGTGCAATCATATAATATTCATAAGTCGACTGTAAACCAAGCGGAATTCCCAATGTCCAATACAACAATAAAAACAGAGACCATACTACCAAAAGCACCAGAGAATAGGGTAGCATAATTGAAACCAAAGTCCCAATCCCTGTGGATTTGACATACCGCTGACAGAATACCACAATTAATGGAAAATAAGGAAGCAGAGGCGTAATGATATTGGAAACAGAATCCCCTACCCTGTAGGCTGCTTGGGTAAGGTCCGGAGATATCCCCAACTGCATCAACATGGGTACAAAAATAGGACTGATCAGTGCCCATTTGGCAGATGCCGAACCTACCAAAAGATTTACAAATGCTGTTAGAATCACAATCCCTACTATTGTAATCTGTGCAGGCAATTGCATGGCTTGAAGTACATCTGCACCTTTTAGAGCTGTTAAAGCACCAATATTGGATTTCCCAAAAGCATCAATAAATAATGCGCAGAAAAAAGCCATGACAATATAATATGCCATGCTTCCCATGGCTTTACTCATGGATTGTACCATATCTTGGGCACTTTTATAGGTACCGCTGAGAAACCCGTAGGCCACTCCGGGAATCCAAAATAAAATGAAAATAAGGGGTACAATAGATTTCATCAATGGTGCACCAAAGGAAGTGATTTCGCCTTCAGAATCCCTCAAGGCGGAATCATTTGGAATAGCCCACAAAACCAACAGGATGATACAAACCATCATAACCATAAAAGCTGCCCAAAAAGACCTTTTTTCACGCATATTGAGAGTTTCCATTTTTGGAATATCCTCTATATTCTCGTCTACAGCTACATTTTTATTTAATCGGGGCTCAATCACCTTATCAGTGAGATACCATACCACAGTTATCACGACGATACTGGAAAGACCGGTAAAGAAAATATTATTAAGCGGGTTTAAAGTAATGTCTGAATCTATGATTTGTGCAGCAGACTGGGTAAAGCTCTGTATGAGTGGGTCTATACTTGAAGGAATAAAATTTGCACTGAAACCACCTGATACGCCCGCAAAAGCTGCGGCAATTCCCGCCAAAGGATGTCTTCCTGCAGCATAAAATATTACTCCCCCCAGGGGGATTACCAATACATATCCGGCATCTGCAGCTGTATGGCTGACAATGGCTACCAAAGTGAGGATAGGTGTCAACAGCATCTTAGGGGTAATACCCAATAAAAATTTCAAGCCAGCATTGATAAAGCCGGAGTGCTCCGCAACCCCTACACCTAGCATTGCCAATAAGACTACACCCAAAGGAGGAAAATTAATAAATACTCCAGTCATATTACCCAGAAAGTTTGCGAATTGGGTGCCCGTCAGCAGATTTTGTACCCTCAACTCAGCACCTGACCGGGGATCTACAGCTCCAAAATCTATAGGTGAAAGTAAGGCTGACATTACCCAGGTAATCAGCATCAATATCAAAAACAATATCGCTGGATCTGGTAATTTATTTCCTGCCTTTTCAATAAAATCCAAAAATCTATCCAAAAAGGTCTTCTGCGTAGGGGCTGTTTTGCTCATTAAGGGTTATATTGTATTTCCTCAAAAATAATCAGCCTTTCCAAAATTCAAACTATCCCTCCATGCTAAACTTTTTTTATCATGTCTATAGACCTACATAACCCACCAAAAGAAATCCTTCAGGAGCTTAAATTATTAAAAGATGCACTAGACCATGAAATCCCTCCAAAAAAACTGGATAGAAATGTACTGATATGTACCTGGAATATCCGGGTTTTCGGTAACCTTACCATGGCTTGGGAGGCAGGTGATAACCAATCACCCAAAAGAGATGGACATTCCCTGCTCTGTATTGTCGAAATCATCAAAAGATTTGATATTATTGCTGTTCAAGAAATCAGGGGGAATATTAAGGCTTTAAGGGAAACCATGAAGCTTCTTGGTCCTGACTGGAGTTTCCTGATGACTGATGTCACTGCAGGAAATCCAGGGAATGATGAAAGATTAGGCTTTATATTTGATAACAGAAAAGTAAAACTTTCGGGTCTTGCTTGTGAAATAGTCATACCAGATGATGTCCTAAAGAAAAATAGAGCCATAAATCCTGATGCATTACAACGACAGTTTGCTCGTACCCCTTATGGAGTAAGTTTCCAAGTAGCCAAAAATACCTTTGTTTTGTTGACGCTACATGTTTTATTTGGGAGAAAACCGGCAGATCGTATAGCAGAAATCAAAGCCATTGCAGAATGGATCAAAAAGTGGTCTGGTGATTTGGCTTCCTGGAACCACAGTTTAATTACCCTTGGAGATTTCAATATCGTAAGAAAAGGAGATCCAACGTATGATGCTTTTGTATCTACAGGCTTACATGTCCCTGATGATTTGCAGAATATAGATAGGACAGTTTTCAAAAAAACTTATTCCTTCTATGATCAGATTGCCTGGTTCGATAAAAATATTTGCATGAAATATGCCCAAGGGGGTGTATTTGATTTCAGAGATTTGGTGCTTGTCAATAGACCTTTGACCATTAGCCAACTTTCATTCAGAATATCTGACCATTTTCCGTTGTGGTCAGAGTTCCTAACGACCTAATATAATTGACCAACATGTTTAAAAAAAGCTTATTCCTCTTAACCCTTTTGGGTACTCTTGTGATAGACACTAGCTATGCTCAAAAAAGCACGTATAGTAAAGTCGCTGCAAAAAATGCAGAACCGGTAAAAATCGGTGATGGATATAGTTTCACTGAAGGTCCTGCCGTTCACCGTAACGGCGACGTATATTTTACCGATCAACCCAACAACCAAATTATCCGATGGTCAGCAACTCGATTTGAGATGAGTGTATTCATGGAAGATGCAGGAAGGGCTAATGGAATGTATTTTGATAGGGAAAGTAACCTCATTGTCTGTGCAGACGAAAAAAATCAATTATGGTCAATCAATGACAAAGGAGACGTCAAGGTTTTGATAGAAAATTACAAAGGGAATTTACTGAATGGCCCGAATGACTTATGGATTTCTCCTTATGGTGGTATATACATCACTGACCCACTTTACAAAAGAGATTATTGGGAAAGAGATCCCGAAATGCAACAAGATGGAGAGCACCTCTATTTTTTGAGCCCTGATAAAATGCAGTTTATCCGCGTAGATGAAAATCTCGTCAAGCCAAACGGTGTAGTGGGTACCCCTGACGGTAAAAAGCTTTATGTCGCTGATATCGGAGACAATAAGACTTACGTTTACGAAATTACTGAAGACGGTTTTCTTATAAATAGAGAACTTTTTGCAGAAATGGGCTCTGACGGTATGGCAATAGACAACAGAGGTAATGTTTACCTGACAGGAAAAGGTGTTAC
Organism: Mongoliibacter sp.; assembly: GCF_007692705.1. Taxonomy (GTDB): domain Bacteria; phylum Bacteroidota; class Bacteroidia; order Cytophagales; family Cyclobacteriaceae; genus Mongoliibacter. The sequence goes on along the minus strand of NZ_REBN01000152.1, from coordinate 26,829 downwards.
AGTATTCAACTCACGAGGCAAGCAAATTGCCCATATCCCTATTGAGGAAAACTGGACTGCTAATGTTGTTTTTGGAGGTACTGACAGAAAAACCTTATTTATTACAGCCATGGGATCTGTGTACACCCTTCAAATGAAAACCAGAGGGGTTTGGTAATACCTGAAGGTGGTATAAAAGCCTCATGAAAATAAAACACAAAGGAGTCACTAAAATAAAATAGTGACTCCTTTGTGCCTTTTCAGACATTTATTAATTGGGAAAAGTTGGATCAGTCGCAATTTCCCTCTGAATCGCAGGAATTGCCTTCCTTTGAAGATCCGGAAAACTGCAAAACCGGATTTTCCTTAACATATTCTGTCCAAGCTTTTTCAAGAGTTTGCGTAAATACCTCTTTTGGCTGCGCTCCTGAAATTCCGTGCTTTCTATCCAAAACAAAAAACGGAACACCCCTTACGCCAAGTTGTCTGGATTCGTAAATATCCTGATCTACTTTATCTTCAAATTCATTTGAATTCAGACAAGACAATGCCTGTTCTTTTTCGATTCCAACTTCTTCCGCAAATGTCACCAAAGTTTCCTGATCGTCTATATTAGCACCTTCAATAAAATAAGCTTTTAATAACCTCTCTTTCAACTCCCCTCCTTTACCAAGACTTTTGGCCAATTGAAGCAGTCTATGTGCATTTTTTGCATTGGCAACAATTGTTTTGTCCATTCTGTATTCCAAACCTTCGATTTCTGCCATTTCCGTTACCTGTTGGGTAATTTCTCGGGTTTGCTCCATAGACCAGCCTTTGGTTTCAGACAAATATTCCAATGTGCTTTTGGAAGGATCTGTTTTCATATCAGGATTGAGTAAAAAGCTTTTCCATTCAATCTCTACTTGATCTGCAAATTCGAATTCTTTCAATGCTGATTCAAGTCTCCTCTTGCCTATATAGCAAAAAGGACACATGATATCTGACCATATTTCTATTTTCATAAGCTAATTGTTTACTTTAGAGATACAATGAAAAATCATCCTGCTTGGTTCAAAAAATGAAGAAGAAAGAATGCCCCTCTTGCGCAATGGAAGTAGATGACAAGGCTGATGTCTGTCCTATATGTCAATTCGAATTTCCAAAAAGAAACCCTCTTTACCAATGGTTGGCTATCATACTGGCCTTATTTTTCCTATTGATGTTTGTTCTATGAAAAAAACCGTTAATACAGTTTTGTTGTATTAACGGTTCTATTATCAGGTCAATTCAAGATGACTTTGCAAGGAATGCATGACTGTATCAGCCACTAAGTGATAGAATATTTCAGGATTATTATCTACTTGTATCGCCTCCAAAGCTTTGTAATAAGTCATCCTTGAATCCAAGTCACCTTTAAGGTTCGCAATGGTATAGCCATGCTTGAGCAGAATTAAATTCATGACCAACCTGCTACTTCTTCCATTGCCATCTATAAACGGATGAATGCTCACCAATCTTTCATGCATTTCTGCCGCTAGAATAACTGGATGCAGAACTTTTTTTTGGGCATCATAATGCTGAAAATATTCCTCCATCATTTTGTCCAACAAATAAGGCTGAGGTGGCTTATGCTGGCTTCCTGAAATCATCACTGGTACATTACGGTATTTTCCCGCATTTTCTTTGTCAATACCTTTTAAAATCAGGTAATGCAATTCTGATAGGGTCCTGGGACTATAATCCAATTCATCCTTTACCAATGACTCCATATAAGAAATCGCCTCAGCATGATTGATGGCTTCAAGGTGCTCTTTCATGGATTTCCCACCTATGGTTATCCCTTCATTGACAACCAAATGGGTCTCCTGAAGGCTTAGGGTATTCCCTTCAATCCTATTACTCTCAAAAGTATAAGCCACATGGAAATACTCCTTCATTTTTTGAAGCTGTAGTCCATTGAGTGGCTTTTTAGATTGCCATTCGAGTTTGAGCCTATCAATTTCTTGAAGCTTATCCCTGATTTCATCACTAAGACCCTGCATGACCAAAGCTTGCTTGCTACTGAGATAAGAAACCCTGGATTCAGCAAGACTCAGCACTTCAATTGCACGGTCTTCATTCTCCAATAATTTGTACACTTTTTCTGCAAGCCATACTTTTCGAAGCTCTTCAAATGAAATATGAAGGACTTCAGCGAGGGCCTTTAGGTTGTCTTCTGTAGGCAACCTTTGTCCTTTTTCAAATTTAGAAACCAAAGCAGCATCTATGCCGGAAGCCTGAGCAAGGCTTCTCACCACCAAGTTTGATGCTTTTCTGGCCTCCTTAAGTACGATTGCAAGGGTTTTCATATTATGTTGACAAATATTATGTTGACAAATTTAATCAACTTTTTTGTTATTTTTTCATTTTACCATATTTTTTATCAAATTGAAGGAAAATACAATTCGTCATGAATAAACGGACTTTCTTAAAAAACTTGGCTCTAAGTGGCATCGCATCAACAGCTTCATTCCAGCTTTTAGCCAAAACAATTGATGCCTACGCTGATATTCCAGCAGTTGATTTGGCAAGCGATGAAGATTTTTGGATGAAAATAAGGGAAGGCTACCGTCTCAAACCGGATTATATCAATTTGGAAAATGGCTATTATTGTTTTGTCCCACAGCAAACATTGGAGAATTACATCAAACATATAAAGGAAATAAATTATCAAGGTTCTTATTATTTCAGGACAGTTCAATGGGAAAACAAAGACAAAATGGTCAGCAAATTGGCTAAGCATTTTGGAGGAAGTCCTGAAGAAGTTGCTATAACCAGAAATGCTACTGAATCCTTAGACATTATTATCTCTGGTTTTCCTTGGGAAAAAGGAGACGAAGCGATATATGCCGCTCAGGATTATGGAAGTATAAAAAATATGTTTGAGTTAACCTCCAGACGTCATGGTACAGTCAACAGGATAGTGAATATCCCAAATCATCCAGAATCCGACGAAGAAATCGTAAAAATTTATGAAAATGCCATCAGACCTAACACCAAATTAATTATGGTTTCCCATATGATCAACATCACCGGACAAATCTTACCGGTGAAGAAAATCATAGATATGGCCCATTCCCATGGTGTAGAAGTGATGCTGGACGGGGCGCATTGCATTGCACATTTTGATTTCAAAATAGACGAGACTGGCTGTGACTATTACGCATGCAGCCTACATAAGTGGCTCAGCGTACCCTTAGGTGCTGGCTTGCTATACGTCAAAAAAGATAAAATATCAAAAATATGGCCTATGATGGCGCCCTATGAACTTGATCAACTGACTGTCAAAAACATAAGTCACATTGGAACGCAACCGGTGGCCACCATTCTCGCAATCAATGATGCCTTGGATTATTATGATATGGTTGGTGCTCAAAGAAAAGAGGCAAGATTGCGCTATTTACAAACTTACTGGACTGAACAAGTCAGGGGTATTCCGGGAATCAATGTCAATACACCAAAAGACCCTGCTCGCGCCTGTGGAATCGCTAACGTAGGGTTAGACAAGCTCAATCCTTTAGAATTAGCGGATACATTAATGGATCGTTTTGGAATTTATACAGTAGGAATTGATAATTTTGGCGTTCATGGCTGCCGGATCACTCCCAATATTTATACAACTACCAGGGAACTTGATTTATTTGTCAATGCTTTAAAGACTCTTGCTTAAACACTTGATTTTTGATGTCGTACTGAATTTTCATTCTGCAAATATGCCTATCTATTGAAAAAATTCTTCGGAAAATCGCAAAAACATGTAGATTCTTTACCGTTTAATGAATTTATTTGGAATAAATGAAATGATTGTTTGCATTTTATTCCAATCCTTACAAGATTTGTGAGCGTATAGAAACGTAAGAATGATAACCCTTTCCAACATAGCGCCATTTTCTTTGAGAGCAAGCTCTGCTTTTGCTATGTCATTTTTGGCTCCACTGAGGAGGTTTAGGAACAGCTTTAGGGCTTAGTCCCTCTTTATTTCAAGGCGCCCTACGTGGGAGGCCTACAATAGCACATTCGAATCACTTACTTCTCTTAAACCAAAAGGCCGCCGAGCCTAAAATTCAATTCTTCTGATTGGAAAAAATGGAAAACTATTCCTTTATAATAAAACCTGCTACGGAACAGCATATCAAATATGCCGAAACCATCACTGAAGAGATGGCTGAATCTGCCAAAGCCCGAGGAACCGGTATAGCTAAGAGGTCTCCAGAATACATTAAAATGAAAATGCAGGAAGGTAAGGCAGTAATCGCACTTACCAACTCAGGAGAGTGGGCTGGATTCTGTTATATTGAAGCTTGGGGTCATGGAAAATTTGTAGCCAATTCCGGACTGATCGTAGCTCCCAAATTCAGAAAATTTGGCTTGGCAACGCAAATCAAAAGTGAAATATTCAAATTGAGCCAGACAAAATTTCCGGATTCAAAAATATTTGGACTTACTACCGGGCCTGCAGTTATGAAAATCAATTCTGAACTGGGCTATATACCTGTTTCTTATCAGGACTTGACTGATGACGAGGAGTTTTGGAAGGGTTGCAACAGTTGTGTTAATGTGGAGATTTTGAAAAGTAAAAGCCGTTCAAATTGCCTTTGTACAGCCATGTTGTATGACCCTAACAAAAAGCCAAAGAAACAAGAACTTGCCTTACGGAATGATTTCAAAAAGAACATCAGGTTGTTTGAAAGGTGGACAAGGTTAAAGAAATACATCTTATTAAATATCAAAAAGACTAAAAACAAAACCTTAAATTTATTTTAAACCAGCTTTTTACCCGTCATTAGATTGAAGAGATGAAATAAATCCTAACTGCCAAGAAGTAAGCAAAGGGAAATATTTCAGACACTGAATTCAGGATAGCTAATGGCCAATCAAGAGAAATTATAATCATATGAAAAAAATAGTATTAGCATACAGCGGAGGATTGGATACAACTTTTTGTGCACTTCATTTATCCAAAGATCTTGGATACGAAGTACATGCGGTACTGATCAACACAGGAGGATTTTCAAAGGAGGAGTTAAACGAAGTTGAAAACAGGGCAAATACGCTGGGGATCGCTTCTTTTACAATTTTGGATGTCACCACGACCTATTATGATGAAGTTATCAAATATTTGGTATTTGGTAACGTATTAAAAAACCAGACATACCCCCTATCTGTAAGTGCTGAACGAATACTACAAGCAAAAACGCTAGCAGAATATGCTAAAAAAGTCGGTGCGAAATCCATAGCCCACGGGAGTACTGGGGCAGGAAATGATCAAGTACGTTTTGATATGATTTTCCAAACAATCGTTCCGGACATAGAGATCATTACCCCTATTCGCGACCTCAAACTTAGCCGCGAAGAGGAGATTGAGTACCTCAAAAAACATGGAGTTTCCATGAATTTTGACAAAGCAAAGTATTCCATCAATAAGGGTATTTGGGGTACATCGGTGGGAGGAAAAGAAACCTTAACCTCTGATCAGACACTTCCAGAGGAAGCTTGGCCTACTCAGGTCAGTAAATCAGAAGCGGAGGAAATCAGTATTGGTTTTGAAAAAGGCGAAGTGACCAGTGTAAATGGTAAAGCTTATTCAAATCCAGTAGATGCTATTCTTAAAATTCAGGAATTGGCAGCACCTTTTGGTATTGGAAGAGATATACACGTTGGAGATACTATTATTGGCATCAAAGGGCGTGTAGGGTTTGAAGCAGCTTCACCCATTATCATAATCAAGGCTCATCAATTACTTGAGAAGCATACCTTGACAAAGTGGCAAACATTTTGGAAAAATCAGATGGCTGAGTTCTATGGCAATCACCTTCATGAGGGACATTACTTAGACCCAATAATGAGAAATCTAGAGGCATTTTTAAGCAGCACACAAGAATATGTTTCAGGAACTGTAAAGGTTATGCTCCATCCTTACAGATTTCAATTGATAGGTATAAATTCTGAACATGATCTGATGGCTTCTAAGTTTGGCAGCTATGGCGAAATGAATAAGGGTTATACAGCCGAAGATGTTAAAGGATTTACCCGAATTCTCGGAAACCAAACTGCAATTTTCCACCAAGTGAACAAACAGGATGAAAATTAGAACCGCTATCATTGGTGCAGCAGGGTACACAGGGGGAGAACTCTTAAGACTTCTTGTCCACCACCCCAATTGCGAATTGGTTTATGTACACAGCAATAGCCAAAAAGGTAAAAAAGTAACCCAAAGTCATCCTGATCTTTTGGGGGATACTGATCTTGTTTTTACAAATGAAGTACAAACAGAAGGAATCGATGCTGTTTTTCTGGGCTTACCTCATGGTCAGACCAAAGGGTTTTTGGAAAAACACGACTTTAATCCCGATACAATCATCATCGATTTAAGTACAGACTTCAGAGATGAAAGTAATGGTTTTGTTTACGGACTTCCTGAAGTCAACAAAGACAAAATCAAACTTGCCAAAAAAATTGCGAACCCAGGTTGCTTTGCAACAGGCATTCAATTGGCATTAGCACCTGCTATTTCAAAAGGATGGGTAAAAGACAATATTCATGTTTCAGGAATTACAGGAAGTACGGGTGCGGGAAAAGGGTTATCTGAGACTAGTCATTTTAGCTATAGACTTTCTAACATATCAGTTTATAAGCTTTTCACCCATCAGCACCTAAAAGAAATCAAGCAGACTTTTTCCCAACTCAAAGAAGATTTCAATAAGGATTTACTCTTTGTTCCATATCGGGGTAATTTTTCGAGGGGTATTTGGATTACAGCTTATTTTCCTTTTGCCGGACAAGCTGAAGAAGCTATAAAAGCTTACAAGGAATTTTATAAAGATGCACCTTTTGCTTTGGTTTCGGAGAATGAAATAGATCTCAAGCAGGCCGTTAATACAAACAAATGCCTGATCTATGTACAAAAAGAAAAAGATCAATTGGTGATATATAGTGCCATCGATAACTTACTGAAGGGTGCTTCCGGTCAGGCAGTACAAAACTTCAATCTGGCTTTTGACTTGGACGAAAAAACGGGGTTAAATCTTAAAAGTATAGCATTCTAAATACGGTAATGAATTTATTTGATGTATATCCATTGATCGATGTCACTCCTGTCCGGGCTGCAGGCGCTACAATATGGGATGAACAAGGCAATACCTACCTTGATCTTTATGGAGGTCATGCGGTTATTTCTATTGGTCATAGTAATCCCCATTTCAACAAAAGAATCAAGGACCAGTTGGATCATTTAGCCTTTTATTCCAATTCTGTCAAAATCCCCCTTCAAAAAGAGTTGTCTAATAAACTGGGGGACCTTTCTTGCCTTCACGATTATCAGCTTTTTCTTTGCAACTCAGGTGCTGAAGCAAATGAAAATGCGCTAAAACTTGCATCATTTGCCACAGGCAAGTCAGGGTTCATCAGTTTTTCAGGTGCTTTTCATGGCCGAACTTCCGGAGCTGTAGTACTCACTGACAACCCAAAAATTATTGCTCCAAGCAACCAACGAGAGGATGTATACATTTTACCTTTCGGTGATAGCATTGCTGTGGAGAAGCAATTAAAAGAAGGCAATATTGCCGGAATCATTATCGAAGGCATACAGGGAGTAGGCGGAATTCATATGCCCTCTTCAGACTTTCTTAAAGAGCTTGAAAGACTCTGCAAGTCCTATGGAGTAAAACTCATACTTGATGAAGTCCAATCCGGATACGGTAGGACGGGAAGATTCTTTGCCCATCAATGGGTAGATGGTCTAACGCCTGATCTCATCACCATGGCAAAAGGAATGGGTAACGGATTCCCCATAGGGGGAGTTCTTATTCACCCATCCATCAAATCCTCCTATGGCCTTTTAGGAACTACTTTTGGTGGTAACCATTTGGCTTGCGCTGCGGGATTAGGAGTTTTGGAAGTTATTGAAAAGGACAAACTTATGGATCATGCATCCAAGATGGGGGAATTTCTGATTCATGGTCTCAGCCAAATACCAGGAATATCAGACATTCGTGGAAAAGGTCTGATGATAGGTATAGATTTAGACAGAGAAGCTGGACCAGTCCGTTCTGAATTAGTCAAGAAATACAGAATATTTACGGGGTCAGCAGCAGGAAAACACACCATTCGTTTGCTACCTCCTTTAAATATTAAAATGAATGAACTATCTTCGTTTTTGGATAGTTTAAAGAAAATATTGAATTGAGCCTCTTAATCAGAGACGGAAATCAACAAAAATCAATGAAGCATTTTACAAAATTTGAATCTAAAACATTAGCCGATACACTTATTGAGAAGGCTTTGTATTATAAAGCAAACCCCAGAGTAGACAAAGCGCTGGGCGAAGGCAAGAGAATAGGTTGTATTTTTCTCAACCCTTCTCTGCGAACGCGAGCAAGCACACAAATTGCAGCCATAAACTTAGGCATGGAACCTATTGTCATGAATATGGACAAGGAAGGTTGGGCACTTGAGATGCATGAAGGAGCTGTGATGAACAAAGGAACTGTAGAACACGTCAAAGACGCGGCAGCAGTGCTTGGCACTTATTTTGATATTTTAGCCATAAGAGCATTTCCAAGTTTGACCAATAAAAATGAAGACTTAGCAGATTTCACTTTTAATCAATTTGTGAAGTATGCGGGCGTTCCGGTTATCAGTTTGGAAAGTGCCATAAGGCATCCACTTCAAAGTCTTGCAGATATGGTGACCATACAGGAAAACTGGAATGGAGATAAAAAGCCTAAAGTTGTTTTGACTTGGGCACCTCACATCAAAGCCATTCCCCATGCTGTAGCCAACTCATTTTCCGAATGGTCATTGGGATGCGGTCATGATTTGACCATTACACATCCTGTGGGATATGAGCTCGATGAAAGTTTTACTCATGGAGCTACTGTAGAAATGAACCAGCAAAAAGCATTGGAAGGTGCTGATTTTGTATATGTCAAAAACTGGTCTGCCTTCAATGATTATGGGAAAATCATAAATACAGATCCTTCTTGGATGTTAACTGAGGAACATTTTAAATCTGCAGGACAAGCCAAAGTAATGCATTGCTTGCCAGTAAGAAGAAATGTAGAGCTTTCAGATGAAATCCTGGATGGCAAAAGAAGTCTCGTGCAAGAACAGGCTAAAAACAGAATTTATGCGGCTCAATCAGTAATATCACACATTTTGGGTTGACATAAAATTGCTCAACAGAAATCTCAAACCACTAATACCTACCAACCATGAATGTAAGCATAATCAAGATAGGAGGAAATGTCATAGACTTTCCTGAAAAACTCGATGAGTTTTTATACCTTTTTTCACAATTCCCAGGAAAAAAAATACTTGTACATGGAGGAGGCGTTATGGCTTCTAAATTTGGTGAAAGCATGGGAGTAATGCCTCAAATGATCGACGGTCGGAGAATTACCGATAAAGATACTTTGGAAATAGTGACAATGGTATATGCAGGCTTGATCAATAAGCAGATTGTAGCCAAACTTCAAGGCTTGGATCAAAACGCAATGGGAATGACCGGCGCAGATGGTAACTTGATCAAATCACATAAAAGACCGGTTAAAACTATCGATTATGGCTATGTCGGAGATATTGATGATGTCAATACCGATCTTTTACAAAACCTCTTAGAGGATGATATTATCCCTGTAGTCTGTGCAATTACCCATGATAAAAAAGGACAGCTGCTCAACACCAACGCAGATAGCATAGCATCAGAAATGGCCACATCCTTGTCTAAAAAAATGAAGGTTGATCTTTATTTCTGCTTCAATAAATCCGGAGTCTTGATAGATGAAAAGAATGATTCCTCCATCATTCCATTGATCAATGAAGATATTTATAGAGAACTCAGAAAGGAAAATGTAATTCATTCAGGCATGATTCCAAAATTGGACAATGCTTTTGCTGCCCTTAATAAAGGAGTCAACCATGTTTGGATTGGCAAAGCCGAAAATCTGCTTTTAGCCTCAAAGGGAAAAGTTTCCGGTACCAATATAGAAACCCACAAATACGATCTTTATTGATCATCATTAATCACTAAAGCCAGAAATGGAAAACCCAAGTGAGGAGTTACAATCCCTCTATATACAGTCTAAGAACTTACTGACCAAACTGATTGCAACTCCATCTTTTAGTAAAGGTGAAGAAGAAACAGCTGATCTCATAGAAGATTTTCTTTCCTCTAAAGGATTTGCATGCAACAGAGATGGAAACAATGTATGGGCCTATCCTAAGGATTTTGACCCTAGTAAACCATCGGTTCTACTAAATTCTCACCATGACACCGTTAAGCCAAATGAGGGTTACACCAAAGACCCATTCACACCTGAGATAACAGAAGGCAAACTTTATGGGCTAGGCTCCAATGATGCTGGAGGATGCTTGGTAAGTCTGATAGCTACTTTCTGTCACTTTTATAACAGACCACTACCCTTCAATTTGATTTTAGCTGCATCCGCAGAAGAAGAAATTTCAGGAAAAAATGGAATTGAGAGTATTTTAAATGAACTTCCCGAGTTTGAACTGGCTATCGTAGGTGAACCTACACTCATGCAACTGGCCGTGGCAGAGAAAGGACTGATGGTCATAGATGCTAAAATCAGAGGAAAAGCAGGACATGCGGCTAGGGATGAAGGTGAAAATGCACTTTACCTGGCACTTGATGACCTATTACAAATCAGAAATTTCCAATTTAAAAAAATATCCCCTTTTCTTGGCCAAAGTAAAGTTTCAGCCACCGTTATTCAAGCTGGCACACAGCATAACGTGGTCCCAGATATATGTACTTTTACCTTGGATGTGAGGGTCACTGACAGCTATACACTGGAAGAGGCTTTGAAAGAGCTTAAGACCTGCCTTAAGGCTGAGTTGATTCCAAGATCATTGAGGCTCAATTCCTCAAAAGTTCCAGATGGCCACCCTATACTCAGAGTGGCAGAAAAACTTGGTTTGGTGCAATACGGAAGCCCTACCCTCTCCGATCAGGCATTGATTCCTTACCCGTCAGTAAAGATTGGTCCCGGAGATTCTGCAAGATCTCATACAGCCGATGAGTACATTTATTTGGATGAAATCAAGACAGGAATAGAAGGGTATATTCGTTTGATTGAAGCCTATGCTGAATCCAAAAAACTATAATAAGTCCACTGAAGAATCCCTTACAGAAATGAAAAATTATTCTTCTTACCATAACTCTATTCATATTTATACCAAAGCCTTTTATCCTGATAGGTTAAAAATATCGAATCACCTATTTGACAAGCTTTAACAGTAAGTTAAAAAAATCAAACCTTTAAATACAATCCAATGAAACTTTGGCAAAAAGATAAAGACTCCCTTAAAGAAGTAGAAAGATTTACCATAGGCAGAGATCCTGAATTTGACATCATCTTAGCTCCCTTTGACGTGCTGGGTTCAATGGCTCATGCCATGATGCTCAAAGAAATCAATTTACTCACTGAAGAGGAGCTGAACCTATTGTTACAGGGTTTGAGAGAAATTTATTTTGAAATCGAAAAAGGCGAATTTGCCATTGCCGAAGGCGTAGAGGATGTACATTCTCAGGTTGAATTTTTACTGACTCAGCGCCATGGTGATGTTGGAAAAAAATTACACAGCGGACGGTCCAGAAATGACCAGGTTTTGGTGGATCTTAAATTATTTTACCGTTCTGCAATCCGGGATATTGTAGAAGCCTCTCAAGAATTATTTGACTTACTTATCAGGCTTTCAGAAAAGCATAAAAATGATTTAATGCCAGGCTATACCCATACCCAATTGGCCATGCCCTCCTCTTTTGGACTTTGGTTTGGATCATTTGCGGAAAGTTTGGCTGAGGATATGGACCTATTGCAAGCTGCCTACAAGTTATCCAATAAGAACCCACTCGGATCAGCAGCCGGTTACGGATCTTCATTTCCTCTGAACAGGACACTAACTACTGAATTATTGGGTTTTGAGGACTTACATCACAATGTTATCAATGCGCAAAATAGCAGGGGAAAAACTGAAAGAAATCTCGCATTTGCCATTTCAGGTCTTGCGGGTACATTGAACAAATTGGCTGCGGATGTGTGCATTTTTATGAACCAGCATTTTGGTTTTATTTCCTTCCCAGATGAGCTCACGACAGGAAGTAGTATTATGCCTCACAAAAAAAATCCTGATATTTTTGAACTGATACGAGGGAAAACCAATCAACTTCAATCCTTGCCAGGACAGGTCAACTTATTACTGACCAACCTCACAACAGGTTACCACAGAGACCTCCAGTTATTGAAAGAACCTATTTTCCCTGGAATAACATCATTGTTGGACTGTATTGACATAAGCATATTTGCACTTAAAGAAATTAAAGTCAGAAAAAACATTTTGCAGGATCCATTTTACAAACATGTTTTCAGTGTTGAAGTAGTCAATGAAATGGTACTGCAGGGCATGCCATTCAGAGATGCTTACAAAAAAATAGGGCTAGATATTGAAAAGGATGATTTCCAACCGAATCAATCACAGGTCAACCATACACACGAAGGCAGTATAGGGAATTTATGTACAGAAGAAATAAAGTCTAAAATGGATAAATCCGTTAGGGGTTTTGACTTTGAAAAAACTACATCTAGCCTTATAAAACTGATTCAAGGTTAAAACACGGAAAAAAAGCGTCCTTAATTTCATATAAAGGACGCTTTTTCTGTTTTTACTTAAAAATCTTTTCAAGAATCTTATATGTTATCAAATATGTCGGTTTTACACCATCCATACCCAGTGCACCGGATGCCAAAGTACTACCCGTTTCCAGCGGATTATCTGAAGCATAATAAGCATAAAGAACCTTGACATTTTTTCTGATACTCTGTCGGATAAGACTTTCTGATTGAATAGCTTTCTGGTAATGTGCACCTTCCATCTCCAGTCCTATGGCTTTCCAGGATGAATCCATCAGGTAATTCAATACATCTTTATTTTGGAGACTGGTTCCCAAAACAGTAAACATTGTTCCTTGGCAAACACCTAAATCAAAACCTTCAAAATCCTTCTTGGTAAGTTCATTTTTAAAAGGATAATTGTCAGCTGTTCCTTCAAACACATGACTATCCGGTATCATAATATCACCTTTTTTACCTGTCAAAATCCCTGCTTTACCCATAATGGAGCATGATAATACATCCAGTGGATAGGTTTTACCATCTTCAGCTTCGTAAGGCTTAAGCAATTCATCAAAGCACTCATAAGCCTGTTCACCGAAGGCATAATCCATCACCAAAATCACAGGTTTTTTCTTTTCATCTTTGGGAATGGCAATCCCTTCCAATATTGTCCCTTCGGACATGGCAGCTGTATCAATCAATTGAACATGTATGTTTGTTCCAGATTCATCATTGACCTCTATAAATCCATTAGCCTTTGCGTATGCCAGAATATCCTTTGATTTGTTATTCTTAGCATTTACGCTGATATCCATGGCCACTTTTTCAATCTCCTCAAAACTTTTCAGGCCCAAAGCCTGATGGCCGTAAATGGTATTGACAAAACTGTGGAGATTAGCTGAAACAATATGGATTGGCCTTTCCAGCAATTTGTTTTCATAGAGTACAGATTTGATTTTATTGGCCCAAAGTTCTCCATATACGTGATGTCCCACCCGCATTCTCAAAGTAGCAGAGAAAGAAATCTCCCTGTCCAGACCTTCATTGCTTTCTTTCATTGCCAGGTTACCCAAGTGGTATACTATCCTGAAAAGACTATTGGCATGTGGTGAATTCTCGAATTTCAAAACTGCATCATGTGTTTCATCAAAAGTCCTGCCTATAACATGACTGAGATAAGAACAGGCAACCTCCCTATCGATCTCCTCTCCATTCTCTTCCTTTTCTACAATTTTGCCCAGCATCTCCCAATTCAGCCCTATTCTCCCTTTGGCATCAGCACCATTGTTTTTGATTTTTTCAGACTCAACATACAAAAAAGTCAAGTGGGTAAGAATATCGTAGATGTCCGATCTTCCCCTGGTCATTTCTACATACATCTGATCTTGATCTACCCTGTAGCAACTTCTCCTCCTTTTTGCTGGAATGATAGGCTGGAAGGTAGAGTTTTCATACCCTTCCCTACTGATCAATCGAATATATCGACATTCTTCAATTCCTCTGGGTAATCGCTCCATCACATAAAGCAAACCTTCCAATTCAATTTTTTCATCTTGTGCCAACAACCCGTAGATCTCTGGACTTAACACTAAAAGTGAATCCACTAACGATTCTCCTGAAACTCCCATAGGCTTGTAAGACCCTCTCATAAAGAGGTGCCTCATAGTAATGTAAAGCTTTTCGATCGCCGCTCTGGACTCCTGTGCTCTAGTTCTTTTCATAATATTTAAAATTTTTGTAATAGATAAATTCTACAAAACTAATACATTTTTCCCTTTAAAACATAAAAATGCCTTCCAAAAGAGGCTTTGTGATAAAATTACAAGTACCTTTCTCGGAGTATATTCAGGTGATGAATTGTATGTCCTGCAATAATATACATCAATCCCCGAACAGATACAGTTGAATTATTGGCATTCCCTAGCAATGGAAAAGCTTCTTCCGGGAAATTTTTAAACATTGATACAAGTGCATATCTATTCATTTCAAACTCTTCCACCAACCTCGTCAAATCAATATTATTAAATTTTCCTTTTAGCACATAATCGTCCTGATCAAATCCGGGCAATAATTGTGCTTCACCTCTTGCAATGCACATTGCCCTATAAGCCATAACCCTATCTGTATCTGTCACATGTCCCAATACTTCCTTGGCAGACCATTTTCCTTCTGCGTAAGGTATATTGCTTCTTTCTTCTCCCATTTTCTCATAAAATTGCCTAAGTTCTTCTATTTGACCCAACAGCAATTTGAAAATATCCTCTTTTTTGACCTGGTCAATATATTTTTTATAGTAAGGCGCAAACTCGCCTTCTTTCGGTAACATATTTTCATTCATGTAATATTGGTTTTAAATGTATGTACATACAGGTAAATTTAAAGATTCACCATTGTATAAAGTCAAAAATGAAAAGAATTTTATTCATAATCACCCTATTCAGTATTCAATCACTGTATTCCCAAACCATTATACATAGAGATGCTGCCATTGAGCAAATGGTATCGGAGGTTTCAGCGGATAACCTCGAACAATATGTCAGGAATTTGGCTGCATTCAAAACCCGTCATACCCTATCCGCAGATGCTGATGATAAGGGAATTTTCGCTTCCCAAAAATATGTTCTCAGCCTGTTCAAGTCATTTGAGGCGGATGCTGGAGGCAGATTGAGTTCAGAAATTGATCGCTTTATCATCGAAGCAGATGGAAGAAGAATTCAGACCGATTCAGAACTAGGTAATATAATGGCGACCTTAAAAGGTACTGATCCGAATGATGATAGGATATTCCTCATTTCAGCACATATTGACAGTCGGGCTTTGGATGTAATGGATACTGAAATTGATGCTCCCGGTGCAAATGACGATGGTTCAGGTGTAGCTGCAGTCATTGAGCTAGCTAGAATCATGTCCAAAAAATCTTTTCCAGCGACCATCATTTTCGTAATAGTTTCCGGAGAAGAACAAGGATTGAAAGGTGCAGCATACCTAGCTGAGAAAGCAAAAAAAGAAAACTGGAATCTTGTGGCCATGCTAAACAATGACATGCTTGGCAACAGTCATTCTTCCCAAACCAATATCAATGACAATACCAGAGTCCGGATTTTTTCCGAGGGAGTCCCTATGGCCGAAACAGAACAAATGACAGCTATAAGGAGGTACACCAATGCTGAAAATGACTCCAAGTCAAGGCAATTGGCCCGCTACATGAAAGAAGTGGGAGAAAGGTATGTTGACCAGTTGGAAGTAAAACTCATTTATAGAAACGACCGGTTTCTAAGAGGTGGAGACCATACTCCTTTTGCAAGAGAAGGTTTTACTGCCATAAGGGTAACTGAAATGAACGAGAATTACTACTACCAACATGAAAACGTTAGGGTTGAAGATGGGCAGCAATACGGAGATCTACCTGAATTTGTAGATTATGAGTATATCAGAAAAAATGCAGCAATGAATCTGGCTTCCCTAGCATCCTTGGCCTCAGCTCCCTCAGAACCCCAAATGGTAGGTATTGATGTACGAAGGCTCAGCAATACCAGTACATTGAGATGGGATGCTCCAGCAATCGGAAAGGCTAAAGGTTACTATGTTTTGATGAGAGAAACAGATAGCTCTATGTGGGAGAAAAAATTCTACACTGAAGATATGGAATTGACGATCCCCTATTCAAAGGACAATTACTTTTTTGCTGTACAGGCAGTTGGAGAAAACGGACATGAAAGTATGGCGATATTTCCACAGCCAATTACGAGATAAATAGTTTTAAAAACCAAGAATAAAAAAGCAGACCTCCCGGTCTGCTTTTTTATTCTCTTTTAATTAAACTAATCAGAATCGTCTTTATCCAAAGCTTCACTTTCACGTATTTTCCCAGGTAAAATGGGTTGAATCAAAGCTGAAAACAACATCACCAATAAACAGCCTATGGCATTGTACCATAGAAACCCTATATCAATAGGAATTCCCATTAATGAGCCTCCATTGTTGAAATGGATCAAAAGGATCATGGCCTCTGCAATAAATGCAGCTATAAATACTGCATGCCCCCTCACCCACTTCATGTAAAAACCCACTATAAAAATTCCAAGGATAGTACCATAGAATAGGGATCCAAGTAGGTTAACCGCCTGTATTAAGTTTTCAAATAAAGAGGCGTAAGTGGCAAAAAGAATGGCAAACACACCCCAAAATGCTGTAAGTAATTTCGAAGAAACCAAATAATGGTGTTGACTCTTGTTCTTAACCAGCGACCTTTTATAAATATCGATCAAAGAAGTAGAGCCTAATGCGTTCAGTTCAGAAGCTGTAGATGACATTGCTGCCGAGAATATCACAGCAAACAACAGTCCTACTACCCCTTTGGGTAAATAATCCATAACAAAGCGCATAAAAACATAATCGGTATCCCTGGTTTCAGCATCAGGATTATTTTTAACCATCAAAGATTTCACTTCTGACCGTACCTGCTCTTGTCTGGCGGCATGTTGGTTTATTCTTTCACGGGCACTTTCCACTGCAGATTCTTCATTATTCTCTACAGCTTGAAGTAGCCCCATGATTTCTTGATTTTTCTCTTGAAAAGAAGCTGTAAACTCCTCTTGTAATAGCATAAAATCTTGCTTGTATTCACTGTTTTCAAGTGCTTCCACCTGAACCTTATTAAAAACGACGGGAGGTTGGAAGAATTGGTAAAACACAAAAACCATAACACCAATGAAAAGGATAACGAACTGCATCGGAACTTTCAATAATCCGTTCATCATCAAACCCATGCGGCTTTGTGTGAGTGAGCTTCCAGTAAGGTAACGTTGCACTTGGGATTGATCTGTCCCAAAATAAGAAAGGAAAAGAAACAGCGCAGCAGTCATCCCTGACCAGAAATTATATCTGTCAGAAAGATTCAATTCAAAATTGACAATGTTAAGCTTATCCATTTTGCCTGCCACATGCAAAGCATCAGAGAATTTTACAGGAAGCATCTGAATAACCAGTATTCCTGCTAGGATCATACCCCCCATCATCACTGCCATTTGTTGCTTTTGGGTAATTGAAACCGCTTTGGTACCGCCAGATACGGTATAAATAATGACCAATACTCCAATAAAGATATTGGTAAACGTAAGATTCCAACCCAGTAAAGTGGACAGTATAATGGCTGGAGCATAAATGGTGATCCCTGCAGCCAAACCCCGTTGTGTCAAAAACAAAAGCGCTGCCAAGGTTCTGGTTTTTAAATCAAACCTGTTTTCTAAAAATTCATAGGCTGTATATACTTTCAGTTTGTAATAAATAGGCAAAAAAGTAACTGACAGTATGATCATCGCCAGTGGAAGACCGAAATAAAACTGGATAAAGCGCATACCGTCTTCATATGCTTGCCCAGGAGTACTTAAAAAAGTAATTGCAGAAGCTTGGGTAGCCATAATAGACAAACCAATAGTCCACCAATTCATGTTGCCTTTCCCACGGATGTAACTTTCCATATCCATGGCTCCGTAAGTCTTGTAGACTCCGTATCCAACTATTGCAATCAAGGTCCCAAAAAGAACAATCCAGTCTATTGAACTCATGAAAAGTGGTTTTGAAGCCAGTAAAACAATATCACCAATACCCCTAACGTGAGCATCAATGTTATATACCAGTTTTTCCAGTTAATATTATTTTTCACCGGCTTGCTCTATTAGATTAATAAACATCTTAACAGCACCAGGAACTCCTGCAGGCAATTGCCTAAACCAAGAAATACCAGAATATGTGTAAGTTCCTTTTCCATACTTGGTATGTATCAAAGAGCCTTTTGTAGCTTCTTCGCCTGGGTCTTGCATAATCAGCGGTGTTGAATAGCTTTTATCCCAATCAGTGACAAAATACAACCCTCTTTCCTGAACCCAGCCATCAAAATCCCTCTCTTGAATCTGATTTGGGTGGCTTAGTAAAGGATGCGAAAAATCAGCTTCCACCTTTGACCCTTCTACAGTTACCCTATCTCTGGAAATATTAAATGGGAAAGGACCCAACTCCCTAGTGAGAAGTGGTGAGGCTGTATTGTACTGAACAATCATGTTCCCTCCATCTTGCACAAACCGCATCATTTTATCAACATTATTTGCAAGATCCTGATTGACATTGAATGCCCGAATACCAATAATAACTGTTTGAAACTCTTTAAGTCTTTCGGCAGTAAAATCACTCCCATCAAAAGTGCTGACTTGATACCCCAAACTTCTCAAAATATCAGGCATATCATCACCCGCACCTGGAACATATCCGACCTTTTGACCAGAAATTTTCAAATCCATCTTGACTAGGTTTAAATCAGTATGGGTAAAATAAGTAAGGTTGGGAATATGATTGTAGATAATCCTTTTTGTATCCTGATTAAAGACTCTTCCGTCACCGGTTTGGTACCTTACCTGAACTGTCTTTTTTTCCGAATCCGAATCCTTGAATTGGACAATATAAGAAAGCTGTTTCCTGCGTTCATCTACTTCAGGCTCCATTACCTCATATTGATTATGGTCTAAACCAAGAACCTCAAGTTTGCCGGGCAGGATCCTATCTCTAAAAGATACCATGACATTAAGTTTATCATCTGCTCCAGGGATTAAAAACAGGTTGTTTTTATCCAAATTGACGTTGACCTCAGGCACTAACGTAAATGGTTGCTTAATTTCTCCATCTACCTGATCGTTGTATTTGAATTCCAAGGGTAATTGTATGCTGATTGAATAGCCGGAAATTTCCATATCAACCATACCATATACATTGGGACCATTAACTGGCGGGCCAATTTTCTTTTGCTCATTGATACCGAACAGGCTATTTTCAAGAGGGTTCTCCAACCAAAAAGGCTGAGAAACAGGATAATCTTTCGGAATGAAAATCTCCATAGATTTTCTAATTGGTTCGTTTCCTTTGGCTTCAGCATTCAGGTCTTCTGAAAAAATATCAGTTCTGAATGTTTTCAATTGAATGGGAAAGGATGATGGATTATTGAAAACAAACTCCACATTGAGTTTTTCTCCCGGATAACCTATTTCTTTTTTTATAATGAATTCTGATTTTACTCCAAGCAGGCTCAACATCAACTCATCTAAAACCTTCTTCTTTTCTTTGAACCAATTGGCTTGACTTTCTTCTGACTCAAGAAGCATCTTTACTTCAAGCAGGTTTTCCAGATTTAATTCCGGTTCAAGAAAATCAAATTCTTTAATTGCTTTCTGTATAGCATTAGAAATAGCTTGACCTTGATTAAGCTGTAACCACCTATTTTCGATTCCATCAAACGGATCTTTTTCGAAAGATTCACCATCAATCATTTCTATAAAATCGGTGGCATTCCCAACTTGAGCTGTAGAACCAAACCCTTGTGATTTATGCATGGTACGGCTGTTAGCCGCTATTTGTGAGTAAGAGTTTCCCAAAAAAGGATTAAGACCTCCTACTTCAAACTGGTGATAGGTTTTACCTTCTTCAGGTTCATATTGTCCGCCCCATTGGTAAGCATTCCAGAAAATCCTTTTGGTCTGCCAGGGTTTTGTATAAGTCAATTGCTCTGGGAAGACATTCGGATCAGCAGCTTTGGAAAAAGCCTCAACTGATAAAATGGCAGAGGTGGTATGGTGTCCGTGAGTTGTACCAGGGACAGTATTGAATCTATTGATAATGATATCTGGCTGATAATTCCTGATGATCCATACCACATCAGAAAGAAGTTTTTCCCTATCCCAATTGTTAAAAGTTTCATCTGGGTTTTTACTGAATCCAAAATCCAATGCTCTAGAGAAAAATTGTCTGCCACCATCGGTTTCCCTGGCTTTCAAAAGCTCATTTGTTCTGATCATTCCCAACTCTATCCCCAATTCCTTTCCTATCAGGTTTTGACCACCATCACCTCTTGTCAAGGAAAGGTAAGCAACTTGGGCATTTTCTGCATTAGCCAAATACGCAATCAAACGCGTATTTTCATCATCTGGATGAGCGGCAATGTATAGCACTCTTTTAGTTTCTTCGAAACGTAAAAGCTCGTGATACAATACTGAAGATGGGGAATACTGGGCAAAAACTTGGGTGATAAACAAAGAAAATATGCCTAGCAGCAAGTATTTTGGATTTTTCATAATCTAACAATTTGTGCAAAATGTAAAAGAAGCTTAGGACAAAAAAAACTAATTTTTTACCAAAGGGTTTGGTAACTTATAAACATAAAAAAAGCTATCCGAGTGTTCGGATAGCTTTTTATAGAATACTGGATAGAATTATCTGTCCATCCAATCAGGTCCATAAATACTGATCAATTTTTGATTGTATTTTTCAGCCTCTTCTGTATTTTTCAGTCTTGAGTGAATCTGGAACAAAAGCTCTAGTGCCTCAGCAGAAGCTTCACCTTCTCTTATTTCAGTAGCTCTGGTAAAGTAAGGAACTGCTTTGGCATATAAACCATCTGCTTCTTCACCCATTTCCGGAGCTTTTTCTTCCCACTCATCATCAGAAAGGTTATTTATTTCAGCAATAATTTTTCTTGCTCTTTCCAACAAGATTGCTCCTGCATAGAAATTACCTTCAAAGAATTCTTCATCTGCTTCTACTGATTTTTGATACTGGGCGAAAGCACCATCCAAATCTCCTGATTGCTCAAGAAGGTATCCATATCTCAGAAGTAATCCAGGATTTTCAGGATCCGATGCCAATGCTTTTTGTACAGATTCTAAAGCTTCATCCATTTTCTCCATCTGAAGTAACAGCTGGATTTCAAACTCCGCTAGTGTTTTATCTTCTGGATAATCTTCACGTCCTCTAACTACATAATTGTAGGCAGCTTCTGGATCTTGATCCTCTCCACTGGCAATTTGGACTAAGAAATAATAAGTGTTCAGTTTGTCATAGTCCTCAATATCAAGCAACCTGTTGAAGTGCATTTTAGCCTCTTCAGTTTTACCCAGATCGTTTGCTAGAAATCCTGCATTGAAGTTTGATGTAGTATCAGTAGGATCAATTTCGGAAACTAAAGCAAACATTTCGTAGGACATCTCAAAATCATCTTCCTCATAAGCCATGATAGCTTTGTTGAAAGCCGAAAATTTGAGCGTGTTTAGGTTCCAAGGTCTAAGGTTCTCAGGAAGTTCAGGAGAATCATCTTTATGAACTTCTTTACCGATTTTACTCGTTTTGTCTCCACCTTCCATTTCCATTACCTTTTGGAAATTTGCAAATGCATCTTTTCCAAGTGAAACTGTGGAAGCAGTAATATCCTCTTCCATTTCAAACATCTTAGTTTGAGTTTTGGCTTTGGTCAATAAAACTGCAGGTTCATCCTTGGTATCAGGATGCTGCAAAGCTTCCTCTACATCAGTCAGTGCCTCTTCAAGATTACCTTTCTTGAAGTTTCTTTCTGCTGATCTTGCTACTTTCTTTTGGGCAAAAGCCATTGTGGTAAAAACCGCTAATGCCAGTGTTAAGACTAACTTTTTCATTTTGATCTTTTTGCTAATTGAATGGTTCTAAATAGATTCTGTTTATTCTTCTCCCTCATCATTGGGAGTTTCTGGTGATTCTAAATTATCCTGAGCGTCAAGAGCTTCATCAATGACTTCATCTTCTCTTTCGATTTTCTCTACTGAGGAGATCTGGTCATTCTCACTAAGTTTGATTAACCTGACACCTTGCGTTGCCCTACCCATAATTCTTAGATTTGCAACTGGAGTTCTTATGGTAATTCCAGACTTATTGATGATCATCAAATCATCAGAGTCTACAACTTCTTTTATAGCTACCAAATTACCTGTTTTTTCGGTAACATTCATGGCTTTGACGCCTTTACCTCCTCTATTGGTAATTCTGTACTCATCAAGCGGTGATCGTTTACCGTAACCATTTTCTGATACTACAAGAAGGTTTGCATCCTCTCTAGCTGCACATACCATGCCAACGACTTCGTCTTTAACATCACTTAACTTTATTGCTTTTACCCCTGTAGCTGTCCTCCCCATAGGTCTAACTGTGGACTCATGGAAGTGTATTGCCCTACCTGATTTAGCCGCAATTATTATGTGTGAATCACCGTTGGTCATATCAACCCTAAGAAGTTGGTCGTCCTCACGGATATTAAGTGCTATGATACCATTTGATCTTGGCCGGGAATATTGCTCCAAGGTCGTTTTTTTGATAATTCCTTGCTTGGTAACCATAACAAGGAAGTGGTTATTGATGTAGTCTTCATCATTCAAGTCAGCTACCTGTATGATGGACCTTATTTTGTCTTCCGCTTCAATATTGATCAGGTTTTGTATGGGTCTACCCTTTGAAGTCTTGGAACCCTCTGGAATTGCATATGTTTTCAACCAGAAAAGCTTACCATGATCTGTGAAAATCAATAGGTAATTATGTGTGGAGGCTGTAAATAGGTATTCTGTCCAGTCATCTTCTTTCGTACTAACACCTTTTGAGCCTACTCCTCCTCTACCCTGAGTCCTGTATTCTGCCAAAAGTGTACGTTTCACATAACCCTGATGAGACACTGTGATAATTACCTCTTCATTCGGAATCATATCCTCATAGCTGAAGTCCTCGGCATTATGTTCAATTACCGTTCTTCTAGGGTCAGCATATTTATCTTTGATTTCAATCAGTTCATCTTTGATGATCTGCATTCTTCTCTCTTCGTTACCAAGGATATCTTTCAAGTCTTCAATCAAAGCCATTATTTCTTTGTATTCCTCCTGAATCTTCTCCCTCTCCATTCCTGTTAGACGCTGAAGCCTCATGTCAAGAATAGCTCTAGCCTGTATTTCACTCAGGCTGAATTTCTCAATTAATCCATTTCTGGCTGTTTCAGGGTCTCTTGAACTTCTGATCAAAGCAATCACTTCATCAAGATTATCAAGAGCTATCAAATACCCTTCTAGTATATGAGCTCTTTTTTCTGCCTCTCTAAGTTCATATTCAGTACGCCTGATTACCACTTCATGTCTATGATTGACATAATGGAAAATCATATCCTTTAGGTTAAGCGTCTGGGGTCTCCCTTTTACCAAAGCTACATTATTCACAGAAAATGAAGTCTGTAGCTGAGTTTGTTTGTAAAGGTTATTGAGTATTACGTTAGGTATAGCATCTCTTTTAAGTTCATAAACTACCCTCATACCCTGCCTATCGGATTCGTCTCTGATCGCAGATATTCCATCAATCTTTTTCTCATTGATCAATTGGGCGGTTTTTTCAACCATGCTTGCCTTATTGACCAAATAAGGAATTTCTGTAATGACAATGGCTTCTTTGCCAGTAGCCTTAGTTTCTACCTCAGCCCTACCACGGACAACAACCCTTCCTCTTCCAGTTTCAAACGCCGCTTTCACGCCGTTATATCCATATATAATACCTCCTGTAGGAAAGTCAGGAGCTATTATAAACTCCATCAATTCCGCAATAGTAATATCTCTATTGTCTATGAATGCAATAATACCATCCACTACTTCACCTAGGTTGTGTGGTGCCATATTCGTGGCCATACCCACCGCAATACCTGAGGCTCCATTAAGTAGCAATGCTGGAATCTTAGCAGGCAATACAACTGGCTCTTTTAGGGAGTCGTCAAAGTTCAACTGAAAATCTACTGTTTCCTTATTGATATCAATCAACAGCTCCTCTGCAATTCTCTTTAGTCTGGCTTCAGTATAACGCATTGCTGCGGGATTATCTCCATCCACCGAACCAAAGTTGCCCTGGCCATCTACAAGCGGATACCTCAAAGACCATGGTTGCGCCATACGAACCATAGTTTCATATACTGCGGAATCACCATGTGGGTGGTACTTACCAAGTACTTCCCCTACTATTCTAGCTGATTTCTTGTAAGGTTTGTTGTGCAACACCCCTAACTCTTGCATTCCAAAAAGTATTCGTCTGTGTACTGGCTTAAGGCCGTCTCTTACATCTGGAAGTGCTCTGGAAACAATAACCGACATCGAATAATCGATGTAAGCACCACGCATTTCATCCTCAATATTAATGGGTATAATGTTCTCGTTTTCTCGTTGCGCCATATTTTTATTAGTGCTCAATAAGCTGGCAAGTTAATAAAAAGAATACGGTTTTGAAATAGATTATTTGGTCAATGAAGGTATCAAAAAAATCAATTGCCGTACCATTGTCCAACCTTTCTATTTTGAAATCTGAAGATAGAGCTACCCCGGTATTCAACCCCTTCGTGTAAGTGCTTCATAACCACACCACAACCCGGAACTTTACACCTTTTTGTGCCTGGAAGGCTTATAGATAAGCCAACTTGAGCTACATAAAGGGTCTGTTGGAGATTTTGAAACTCATTTAAACTTTCTGATTGAAAAATAAAATCTCTAAACTCAGCACCTGCTTTTACAAATAATCTTGCGTGTTCTGAAAAATCTCTTTCTATTCTCAAGGCGACCCCATAATACGAACGGTCACCGGTTAATATTCTTTCATCAAGGTTTTGCCTAAGAATAAGGTTTCCAAATTCTCCTTCTGCGATAAATCTCCATGGGTAATTTTGTCTGATCCTTTGATTTTTCTCACCCTGCATATAAATATTTTGGGAAGCATATTTCCTGTACCTCCAGTTCAAAAACTTAGCCCTCTTTCTGGCATCATACAAAACTAAGCCCACTGTCCCATAAAATTTATCAAAAGTGTACCTTTCCCTCTCATACAATAAGCGATAATTATCTCCTACAGGAGAAGAAGCCTGACCGAACTCCCTTCCGTATCCACCACCAATTGTCAGCGTATTGAAAAGATTCAACCTAATGCCTAAATTCATTGGGAAAGCATAATTTCCTGATGTCAATCTTATAGTGTCCTCAGAAGTCAGCTCTCTTGGTGCGTCTAAATTCCGATATTGGCCAATGGGGTATTGGGATGGTATTTCTGAATTGAAATTCAACAACTGGTTATGATAAGCACCTCCACCCGAAAATTCAACGCTGAACATACTGACGATATTCCTTGCTACGTTTCCGAGTTCATTATTTGACTTTCTGCTTGGCCTGGCTTTAGTATCAATTCCAAAAATGTCTTCTTGGCCAAAAACAAGTACGCAACTTGATAAAAATAGGGAAACTACAAGGGTAAATTTTTTCATGCTGATTTTTTAACGCTCTTTAAAGTAAAAACTATACATCCACAAAAACAAAATGGCTGCCAAATTTGACAGCCATTTGTTATTTAGTATAGAAAATGAGATCAATCGGTAACATCATCACCTTCTTCTTCACCTTCATTTTCTTTTATTTCAGCAATTAAATTATCTATTTGTTCTTTAACTGATGGATCAGCACTCATGGCTCTTCTTACTTTATTATAAGTAGCAGCTCCAAGTACTTCAGCATCCATAATTAGACCAGTCATATATTCTTTTACCTCATCACCGATAGAATCTATGTATTCTTGGATTTCGGCAAAGGCTTCTTTCTCTTCCTCGGTAGCCTCAATCTCCGCAAGTTTTTCTTCATCACCCCATGCAGCTTTCAACTCATTGTATCTAGCACCACCACCTAGAGTTTCATTTTCCTTAATCATGGTCTCCATGGTAGATTGCTTTTCCTGAATGTAATTTTGAACTTTCACCTCCATGGACGCATACTTCATCATTTCTTCTTCAGTTACCTCGTCTTCACTCTCTTCTTGAGCAAAGGTCTGCACACTGAAAGCCCCAAACATTAGAAGCGCTAAAAGGAATAATCTTTTCATTGTAATAATTGGTTTTAAATTGATAATGTGAATCTTGATTAATTTACAATAAAGCATTAAAATTGCACTTCCACAAGAAAGACGATAATTTTAAAGCTTTAATTTTTGTTAAATGGCAAATAAATAGCGTTGAAGGAAATATTTCTATCGCACTGATTTCTAGATGCTTTTAAGTTCTTTTATGGTCGAAATAGGATTTTCAGCACTAAACACAAAGCTTCCAGCCACTAAAATATCTGCTCCTGCTTCCATCAGTTTGAGTGCATTTTGCTGATTTACCCCACCATCGATTTCTATTTGGGTTTTTGCTCCTTTCCTATTGATCAAGGACTTGAGCTTTCTTACTTTATCATAAGTATTTTCAATAAATTTTTGCCCACCAAAACCAGGATTGACAGACATCACACACACCAAGTCTATATCTGCAATGACATCGTCCAAGAGATCTATACTTGTATGAGGATTGATAGCT
>NZ_REBN01000241.1 GCF_007692705.1 Mongoliibacter sp. | reverse complement strand
CCCTCTGATTAATCCCGTAGGTACGGGACTCTAACCAACTGAGCTAAGGAGGAATTTTTTGGTAAGTGTCAAACCGTTTTGTTTAACGTGGTGCAAACATAGTAGGATGATCCATTTTTTCCAAACATGACTCTTAAAAAAAATAATATTTAAATTTCATTCTATTTTTCTTTCAGAAAATCAGCCACTTATTTTTAGGCTGGGGGAAATGTTTTGGTGCCGACTTCTTTCTTTTTTGGATTTCTTTCCATGATCGGTCTTAAATTTATAAATTATACTTGCTAAATTATCCTAGTAAATTACCCACATCCAAACCCAATTACTATGAATCGATTTTTAAACCGCAGGCGGTTTGTCAAAATATCTGCACTTGGTGCTTTTGGGCTACAATTCATTCCTTTTACAGGATTAAAAGCAGCACCTTCAGACCGAGTCAGGGTAGCACACATAGGCCTCGGTGGAATGGGGCTCTCTCATATGAATTGGTTTGCCAACTTGCCAGAGGTGGAAATCGTGGCGCTTTGTGATGTGGACTCCCAAAGAGCAGAAGAAGCTTTACAAAAATTGAAAGTAGTCCACCCTAACAGCAAAGCCAAAACCTATCAGGATTTCAGGTATATTCTGGATAGGGATGATGTGGATGCTGTCACCATAGCTACCCCTGATCATTGGCACGCGCAAATTGCTATTTTGGCTTTTCAAGCAGGAAAAGATGTATATGGTGAAAAACCACTTTCCTATAGCCTGAAGGAAGGGGATCTGATGCTGAAATCATTAATGGAGAACAACAGGGTTTTTCAATTGGGAACGCAGATTCATGCAGGAGACAATTATCACAGGGCCGCAGAAATACTCCAATCTGGCGTCTTAGGGAAAGTGAAAACGGTGAGATTATGGAAAACCGGAGAGCCGACTACCATAGAGAAACTGAATTTTCAAACACCTCCCAGTCATCTCAATTGGGACATGTGGCTGGGGCCAGCACCATATTCTGAATACGCTCCTGAAAAATGTCATTTTAACTACAGATATTTTCTCGAATATTCCGGAGGAGTATTTCAGGATTTCTGGTGTCATATTGCAGATGTTGTGTGGTGGGGCTTGGAACCTCAAAAACTGAAGAAAGTAACCACCAGAGGCGAAAAGGCAGATGGTGTTGGAGACACTCCAAAATGGATAGAGGCAGATTTTAAGTTCAAAAATCTTGATATCCACTGGACAAGTACCCCTCCAGATATTGAAGGTGCTGAAAACAGACATATTGGAGCCTATTTTGAAGGGACCAAGGGAACCATGGTTTGTGATTATTCGAGTAGGGAAATCCGGATCAATGGAGAGTTATTGACAGACATCATTGACATTCCTATAAGTATTCCAAGATCTCCAGGGCATCAGCAGAATTTTATCGATGCCGTGAAATCAAGAAAACAACCGCAATCACACCTTGCTTATGCAAGAGAAATGACCATGCCCATGTATTTGGCAATGATTTCATACAGACTACAAAGACCCCTCAAGTGGAATACAAAAAAGGAACTTTTCAGAAGAGATGAGGAGGCTAATGAAATGCTTTTCCGTCCTTATAGAAAAGAATGGAACTTGATCGGTATTTAACCCTAGAAATTCCCTATCTTATTGAATTGCAAAGCATTTAAAAAAAATTATGGAAAAATTTACCTTGAAAATCAACGGTGAGTCCAAAGAGGTAACCGCTGAAGATGACATGCCTCTACTTTGGGCATTGCGTGACATGCTAGGAATGAAAGGAACCAAGTTCGGTTGCGGACAGGCCCTTTGTGGCGCCTGTACAGTATTAGTAGACGGGGAAGCCATGCGTTCCTGCAGTCTTCCTGTTTCTGCTGTGGGAGATCAGGAAGTAGTGACTATCGAAGGACTTTCAGAAAATGGTGATCATGCCCTACAAAAAGCCTGGGTAGAACACATAGTCCCTCAATGTGGCTATTGCCAGACAGGCCAAATCATGAATGCAGCAGCTTTGCTCAACAGGAACCCCAACCCTTCTGACGAAGAGATAGAATCAAGTATGGCAGGTAACCTTTGCAGGTGTGGTACATACAACCGTATCAAAGATGCTATCAAAACTGCTTCCCAAAACATTTAAGCACCTAAAAATCATGAGACCTACATTTCCATTCTTCAAACCCAAAGAAGAAACCGATAAAAGCAAAATATTCAAACCCTCTAGAAGAGATTTTTTGAAAGTGAGCTCGCTTGCTACAGGAGGTTTCTTCCTAGGAATTACCTTTCAATGCAGTGGGCCAAAGGGAAGCGACCTGATCTTTGCACCTAACGCCTATTTAAATATAGATGCTGATAACCTCATTACAATTGTAGCCCATCGATCCGAAATGGGAACTGGAATCCGAACCTCCCTCCCTATGATCATTGCAGATGAATTGGGTGCGGATTGGTCCAAGGTTAAAATCATACAAGCAGAAGGTGATGAAGATAAGTATGGGGACCAAAATACTGATGGTTCTTATTCGGTCAGGATGTTTTATGAACCCATGCGTCGTGCAGGTGCCACTGCCAGACACATGCTGTTGCTTGCTGCTTCTCAAAAATGGAAAGTAGCAATGGACGATTGTTACACTGAAAATGGCATGGTACATCACACTGAAAGTGAAAAATCTATCAGTTTTGGAGACTTGGTGTCTGAAGTGCAAAAGATGGAAATTCCCAGATCCGAAGACGTCATATTAAAACCCTTCAGTGATTATAAACTTATAGGCAAGGATATCCCTATTTACGATGCCAAAGATATAGCGACAGGGAAAGCAATTTTCGGGGCTGATGTAGACCTGGACAAGATGAAAATTGCAGTAATCAAACGATGTCCCGTAGTAGGTGGGAAGGCAATTTCAGTAAATGACACTGCTGCTTTGGCAATAAGTGGCGTAGAAAAGACAGTAAAAATTGAGGGCGCTGGTTTACCGGCAGGCCTTGATAAGCCCTTAGAAGGAATTGCGGTCATTGCCACAAATACCTGGGCAGCCATAAAGGGAAGAGATGCTTTAGAGGTAGATTGGGATTTGGGGGAAAATAAAGAATATGACTCAGCTGCCCAATTGCAGGAAATGTTGAAAAGCACCGAAGAGAAAGGAAAAGTAAGGCGAGCGAGAGGAGATTTTGAGGAGGCAATGAACTCAGCTTCCAAAACCATCGAAAGGACTTATGAACTCCCCTACTATGCGCATGCAACTATTGAACCTCCTGCTGCCATTGCCAATTATTCCAATGGAAAATGCGAAGTATGGGCTCCCAGCCAACACCCGCAATGGGCAAGAGGAGCAGTAGCAACAGCTTTAGGCATAGAGGTAGAGGACGTGACCATGAATGTAACCCTTTTGGGCGGAGGATTTGGAAGAAAGTCAAAACCTGACTTCATAGTCGAAGCAGCCATTCTTTCCAAGGAAATGAATGGACCCGTAAGGGTACAGTGGACCCGAGAAGATGATTTGCACCATGATTTTTACCATGCACTCAGTGCCCAAAGAATCAGGGCTTCACTTGATGGATCCCGAAAGTTAGTAGGCTGGAACCATCATACTGTATTTCCTGCGATCGGAGCTACTTCTAACCCCGCAGAGATACACCCTTCGGATGGAGAATTAGGTTTAGGTTGTGTGGATTTCCCATATGATGTGCCAAACATTCGGATCGAAACCCACGAATCAAAAGCCCATACAAGGATTGGTTGGCTCCGTTCAGTAAGCAATATCCACCATTCTTTCGCCATCAATTGCATGATGGATGAGGTGGCTGAAGCAAGGAGCATAGATCCTATCAACAACGCCCTTGAAATGCTGGGAGAAGACCGAAATCTAAGCTTCAAGGAGGAGTTGGACGGAGATTTTTCGAACTATGGAGAAAGCATTGAAGAGTACCCATGGGAAACAGGCCGAATGAAAGCCGTCATTCAAAGAGTAGCCAAAGAAGCCGGATGGGGACAGCGACTAGGGGGAAACAAAGCAATGGGTTTTGCCTGTCAAAAAAGCTTCCTGACCTATGTGGCCTGTATAGTAATTGCCGAGAAAGGCGATGATGGTAAAATAAAAGTTTCCGATGTACACTATGCGGTTGACTGTGGTATTGGAGTCAACACGGACAGGATAAGGTCTCAATTTGAAGGCGGGGCACAGTTTGCACATGGACTGGCAACAAGCTCAGCTATTACTTTCAAAAATGGAAAAGTAGAGCAGAACAATTTCGACACCTATCTCATCACAAGAATGCCACAGGCTCCGAAAAAATACCATATCCACATTGTGGAGAGCATGGAAAAGCCTACAGGAGTGGGTGAACCCCCTGTCCCACCCTATGCACCGGCTTTGGCCAATGCGGTGTATAAATTGACTGGAAAGCGGCAATATAAATTGCCATTTTCGATCTAATTGATTTCCAGAACTGAAATCTATTCATATAAAAAGCCCTTATAGTAAAATTGCTGTAAGGGCTTTATTTTAGCAATGATATAATTTTTTAATGTATTGACCTGATAAAATGTATGAAAATGAAATTAACTTTTCCTTGTCACTCCGACGTAGGAGGAGTCTATTTTTTGACCCGTATCATAGAACATTTTCAACATGCCGTAAACCTTCTCACCAACATCAATTGATGATCTGATATACAACCTCGGGCATATGCCCCAATTCTTCAATCAATTCATTAGAGGGATCTACCTGATAATTTTTGGACATCAGGTCCAGCGTAATGTTCTCTTTTTTATCCAAAATATTGATGTAAAGTTTGGCCTCACCTTTATATTTTTTGGTAATTCCTTCCAATCTTTCCATCAAATCATAGGTCAGGTCATCAAGGTCAATGTTTACCCGTAGGCCTTTGACCATTTTCCCCCTGACTTCACTAAGCAACATGATGGAATTGATTTTAAACTCTAATTCATCAGGCTTCCACTTATTGGGGTGAACAGAACCTGTAAGGTAAAGGAACCAGCCTGTCATGAAATACTCCTTGAACTTGATATAATCTTCTCCGAAAATAAAGAAGGTGTGTCCTCCATGGTAATCTTCTAGAGTCAAGGTACCAAAAGGCTTCCCTGTCTTGGTCGTCCTGTGGGCAAAAGCCATCACCATACCTGCGCACTTGACCTCACCTTTTTTCCTGAGGGTTTCAGTATCCTTGATTTCTGTTAAAGGAGTATTGGTAAAGGAATCAATTTCTACTTTAAACTGATCCAGTGGGTGTCCCGAAATATAAAGCCCCACTACCTCTTTCTCAATATTTAGCTGCTGCAATTGACTAAAAGGTTCCATCGGAGTGATGCTTGGCATGGGAACTTCCATGCCTCCACTACCCCCAAACAAACTGACTTGTGAACTGTCTGCTTCTTGCTGCACTTTTTGGGCATATTTTACAGCTTTTTCCAACAAAGTAGCATCTCCATCCGGAGCCTCTAAGTATTGTCTCCTGTGGAATTCCGGGAAACAATCAAATCCACCAGCCATCGCCAAAGCCTCCAAGGTCTTTTTATTAACCGCTCGTGAATTGACTCTTTTACAGAAATCAAAGATATTTTTATAGGCCCCGTTCTTTTCCCGTTCTTCAATAATCATATCAACAGCCGCACCTCCTGCACCTTTGATAGCAGCCATCCCGAAACGTATCTGACCTTCTTTGTTGACTGTAAAACTCCTTTTAGACTCGTTGACATCAGGACCTAGTACCGCAATATTGCCTCGCTTACACTCCTCCATAAAAAAGGTTACCTGGGAGATATCATTCATATTGTTACTCAATACAGATGCCATGTACTCAGCCGGGTAGTGTGCTTTGAGGTAGGCTGTCTGATATGCTATCCAGGCATAGCAGGTAGAGTGGGATTTATTGAAGGCATAGGATGCAAATGCTTCCCAATCTGTCCACACCTTTTCCAGCTTTTTTGCATCATGCCCTTTTTGGGATGCCTGCTCAATAAACTTTGGCTTCATCTTGTCCAGCACATCCTTTTGCTTTTTACCCATGGCTTTACGGAGTACATCCGCCTCACCTTTGGAAAAGCCTGCCAATTTTTGGGAAAGCAACATTACCTGCTCCTGATAGACAGTAATACCGTAGGTCTCTTCCAGGTATTCCTTCATGTCATCCAAATCGTAATTGATTTCCTCTGTACCATGTTTCCTTCTGATAAAGGAAGGAATATAAGCCAAAGGCCCAGGTCTATACAAGGCATTCATGGCGATAAGGTCAGCAAAAACTGTAGGCTTTAGTTCCCTCATGTATTTTTGCATGCCGGGAGATTCATACTGGAATATACCTACCGTCTCTCCTCTTTGGAACAATTCATAAGTTTTTTCATCATCAATAGGAAAGGTGTCTGGATCCAGATCAACTCCGTGTTCCTCTTTGACAATCTTGCAGGCATCTTTGATTAGGGTGAGGGTTTTGAGACCCAAAAAGTCCATTTTCAACAAGCCTGCATTCTCCACCACCGAGTTATCAAATTGGGTACACACCATTTCTGAGTCTTTGGCTAATGCCACAGGGACAAAATTGGTAATATCATCAGGAGTAATGATTACCCCACAAGCGTGAATACCTGTATTCCTTACAGACCCTTCAAGCACCTTTGCCTGATTGATAGTTTTTGAGAGTTCATCCTGCCCCTTAGAAATCCGGATAAGCTCTTCAGCTTTAGCCATATCTTCTCCATTTCCTTTTAGCTTAAGGGCCAACTTCGCCCTATCCTTAGACAAGTCAAAAAGGGCTTTCAACTTGATGTCAGGCACCAACTTGGCCAACCTATCTGCTTCGGATAATGGGAGATTTAACACCCTGGCAGTATCCCTGATGGCCGACTTCGCTGCCATTGTGCCATAAGTTATGATCTGGGCAACTTGATTGGATCCATACTTTTTGATAACATAATCTATTACTTTCTGCCTGCCCTCATCGTCAAAGTCAATGTCAATATCAGGTAAGGAAACCCTTTCCGGATTTAGAAATCTCTCAAAAAGTAGGTCATAAGCTATCGGGTCAACATTGGTAATCCAGGTACAATAGGCCACTGCCGAACCAGCAGCAGATCCCCTTCCCGGCCCGACAGAAACTCCCATTCTTCTGGCTGCCGCGGTAAAGTCCTGGACAATCAAAAAATATCCAGGGTAGCCGGTTTTTTCTATAGTGGCCAACTCAAAATCGAGTCTTTCCTTAATTTCATCCGTAATTTCTCCGTACCGCTTTTTTGCTCCTTCATAGGTGAGGTGCCGTAGATATGCATTTTCACCTATTTTCAACTTACTGTCCACTTCATCTCTTGGGTCCTTGAATTCTTCCGGAATATCAAATTTTGGCAAGAGCACATCCCGCTGTAGCTTATAAGTTTCAATTTTTTGGACAATTTCATGGGTACAGGCAATGGCCTCTGGAAGATCTGCAAAAAGCTTTTTCATGTCTTCCTGACTCTTTATGTAAAATTCATCATTTGGAAAACCATACCTATACTCTCTCCCCCTTTTTCCTATATATTTTTTTGGCTTCTCCACCAGTTCTCCATCTTTTACACAAAGCAGGATATCATGGGCTTTTGCATCCAGTTTATGATTGTAGTAGGTATTGTTGGCTGCAAAATATTTAACCCCATATTTATTGGCAAACTTGAGCAGCACCTCATTTACCTTTTCCTCCTCAGGAATCCCATGCCTGTTGAGCTCCACATAAAAATCTTCCCCAAACTGCTCTTTCCACCAGATAAAAGCTTCCTCTGCCTGTGTTTCACCCACATTTAAAATCAAAAATGGAATTTCTCCCCAAAGACCTCCTGTAGTTGCAATCAAGTCTGATTTATAAGCAACCAAAACTTCCTTGTCTATTCTTGGTAAATAATAAAAGCCTTCAATATTGGCATAAGAAGCCAGTTTTGCGAGGTTATGGTAACCCTGCTTGTTTTTTGCCAAGAGCACCGTCTGAAAACCGTCGTCTTTAACGCTTTTATTCTTTCTATCCCTATTGAGATTGAATTCACATCCGATGATAGGCTTGATATCATTTGCCAGCGCAGCCCGTACGAAATTAAAAGCACCCATCATATTCCCATGGTCAGTCATGGCAATGGCAGGCATTTTCAGCTCCTTGGCTTGAGCAATCAATGCCGGTATTTCGGAAGTTGCCTGCAAAACTGAATATTGTGTATGCACATGGAGATGGGAAAAAGGGATATCTTCCATCTCCGATATATCAGCACTTCCCGCAGCTTTCAAGACTTCTTTAGCAGCAACTTTTTGGTCATCCTTGGCAGCAGCAAAGTTTGCTGCATCTAACTTGGGTGCCTCATAAATCACCTCTAATACATCTATTCCTTTGGCCGTGGGTATTACTTTTTGGGCAATCAACCCAAAAAAACATTTTGCTGTTGCATCCACATCATAGGCCGCATCGTGCGCATCCTCAAAACCTACTCCAAAAAGTTTTTGATGTAATTCAGTCAAGGTAGGCCATTTGTATTTCCCTCCTTTGCCACCTGGAATAGCGCAAAAATCCGTAGACAGGTCTTTGGTATCTAGTTCCTTCATATCAGGAAGCTTCATTGAAATCTGCTTTCTGATAAACTCGGCTCCCGTAACATTGATGTCAAATCCTATATTGTGTCCCACCAAGTATTTGGCTTTTTCGACATCCTCATGAAAAATCCCCAAAACCTTACTCAGGTCATGCCCTTCTTTCAAGGCACGGTCTGTAGAAATACCATGGACTTTTTCGGCATTATAAGGAATGGTAAAACCCTCTGGCTTGACGATAAAATTGTTATTGGAAATCAGTTTACCTCTTTCATCGTGAAGCTGCCAGGCAATTTGTACCAGTCGTGGCCAATTGTCCACATCCGACATAGGCGCATTGTAATTCCTTGGTAATCCAGTGGTTTCGGTATCAAAAATAATATACATATATGCTCTGCAATTTTGGAAATCTAAAATAAGGT
>NZ_REBN01000238.1 GCF_007692705.1 Mongoliibacter sp. | reverse complement strand
AGACATACCCAATTCAGGCAGCCTGATGGAAGTCTGTACAAGGAAGAACTTGTGAGCTCCAAAGGGTTTTCCGGTATTTATTCTAACCTCTACCATATACACAACCCAAACAATGTTGTTTCTATAGGGAAGTCTATTCCTTACAACTGGGAGCCTGCCAAAGATTATGGACTCAAGCAAACACATCTAAAAACAGCGGGTGTTGGAACTACAGGTAAGGACTACCTTAGTGCCAGAAAAATGCTGATGATGAACAGTGATTGCATGATGGGCATCTGTTCGCCTGAACAGAGAAAAATGGATTATTTTTTCAAAAATGCAGATGGAGATGAATTGATTTATGTGCATGATGGTGAGGGTATTCTTTATTCTCAGTTTGGTAAGCTTGAAGTAAGACAAGGAGATTATATCGTGATTCCAAGAACAACCATTTACCGCTTTGAATGGAAGGAAGAAGGCCCTTTAAGGCTACTGATCATAGAATCCCAGGGGCCTATTGAGACGGTAAAAAGGTATAGGAATGAAGTAGGTCAATTACTCGAACATTCCCCTTATTGCGAAAGGGATATTCGACCTCCTGGAGAGCTGCATACTGAATCGGAAAAAGGAGAATTTTTGGTAAAAATCAAAAAGGGAGGAATGCTTCACCCTTATACTTATGGCCACAGTCCTTTGGATATTGTCGGTTGGGATGGATATCTATATCCCTATGCCCTGTCTATTCATGATTTCGAGCCTATTACAGGCAGAATCCATCAGCCACCTCCTGTACATCAGACTTTTCAAGCATGGGGCTTTGTGATTTGTTCTTTTGTGCCAAGGTTATTTGATTACCATCCATTGGCCATTCCGGCTCCTTACAACCACAGTAACATTGATTCTGATGAGGTATTGTATTATGCAGAAGGAGAATTTATGTCCAGGAAAGGAATTGATAGAGGGTCTTTTACCATTCATACTGGAGGATTGCCCCACGGGCCACATCCAGGTACCGTAGAGAAGTCTATTGGAGCTAAAGCGACAGAGGAGTTGGCTGTCATGTTGGATACTTTCAAGCCACTGTTTGTCACTACCGAGGGTTTGGATTTTGTAGATCCAGCATACCCGATGAGTTGGAAGGAATAAAAGCGATAAACGAGAAGCGAGAGACAAGAAACAAGATAAAAGATCCAAGAACTACATGACAAGACACTCAAGTGCCAAGAAAAAAGCTTGTCCGTATCATCGAAGCATGGATGTCAGGTGTCCGAATTCCGATGAAGTAGACGAAGTCGGCAAATAGGAAGACCGAAAGACGGTTTTGAAAGGGTTTGCCCTGAATATGACGATTTTGCCAAACCCCATAGGGGTGATAGATGTAATAGAAGCCCAGGGTTTTAACCCTGGGATCTGAAGATTACATAATAAATGATTTTTGGCCGAAAAAAGGCCAATTCTGAAGAATGTTTTTCGCCAAAAACAGGGAAGGTAGGAGCATAAAAAAATCAATGAAAAGAGTGTCAAGCAAAATCAGAACATGACAACACCCTCGTAAATCGTAATTCTAAAATCGTAATTTATCCCTCTCAATTCAAAATCTCTAAAATCGGTTGTCCAGAAGATCCATTAGGCAACCTGGTGCCCAACATCATAGAAAGAGTAGGAGCAATATCTGTAATGGTTACATACCTTGAACTTGAGCCCTGCGGAACATTCCAACCCATAAAAACAATGGGCACATGGGTGTCATAAGTGTAACCTGTTCCATGCGTGGTTCCTTTCCAGGAGCTGCTTAACCAGGCTGGTTCTAGGATCAGCAACAGATCCCCTGATGCTTTGTGGTTATACCCCATCTGTAACAAGCTTTTCCTACCTTCCAAGTATTCCAATCTTCTCATATCAGTAGCAGTGTAAACTTCTTTGATACCTGGATACCTTGCTAGTAGAAATTCAGCAACCTCTCTTTGGATTTTCTCGACTTCTATCCCTTTTTCCTTTGCCAATTCATGGTTGAAGAAAACCTGCTCATTTGAGAAGTTGGAAACCCAGTTGCCTTCTCCATAATTGATGGCGCAAAATCCTCTCATTTGCGTTAAAACCGACCGAGTATTGAAATTTCCGGCAGGGACATTTTCGCTTAGCATGTAGTCTACGATATCAGCTACGGCATGGTCAGCTGTCAGGAAAACCAAATATTCTCCTTTTCCATATTCCTGATCCAGGAAGTTGAGAAACTTTTCCAGGTCTCTGTCCAGCCTAAGGTAATTGTCTTCAATTTCTACAGATGTTGGCCCAAATCTATGTCCGATATAATCAGGAGAGGAAAAACTTACTGCAAGTAAATCTGTTTCTCCTCTCTTTCCCAGTTGCTCTCCTTCTATAGCCGCATAGGCCATATCCAAAGTAATACTGTTTCCGAAGGGAGTCGTTGAAATCAGTCCATAGTTGTCATTATCTTCCATCAAAGCAGGTAAATCATGTGGAAAAGAGGTAGTCTCCATCCCAATAAATGGGCCTTCAAATGGGTTGTCATCTGCAATACTTTGAATATAAGTTTCAATGGGAAATAAAGTTTCCCATTTTTGAGAGAGATATTTTTCGGCGAGTTTCTGATTATTCAGGGCCTTTACCCAATCTGGTAATTCCTCATGGTAATAGGTAGAGGTCATGAATTCACCTGTCTTGCTATCATACCAATAAGCGTCCCCTGTATGCCCTGCCGGCAGGGATGCACCCCTGTCTTTTAGGGCAATCCCGACGACTTTAGATCTTTTGTTGGTAGAGAATCTCATTTCATCCGAAATGGTCGTAGAGAGCATGTTTCGAGGAGAGATTTGTCCACTTTTTTCGCTTCCTCCTACTGCTGTTACTGTGCTATCTTCAGCACAGTAGATCATACGGTCAAGATTTCGAACATACCAATTGTTGGCAATGATACCATGAGTGGCAGGTGTGGTGCCAGTGTAGACAGATGCATGTCCCGGCCCTGTATAAGTTGGGATATAGTTATAATGGGCATTTTTCATTATAAAGCCCTCGTTCATCAGACGTTTGAAGCCTCCTTCGGAATACCTTTCCTGGTACTTATAAAAATACTCCTGTCTCATCTGGTCGACGACTATGCCAACCACAATTTTTGGCTTTTCAGGTGATTTGTTTTGTGCAAATGCAGTAATACTGGAAATAACAATCAGGATAACACTGAGGAAACTCTTCATTTGATTAATCATTGATTTGCCACAAATATAAGGATAAGCTGAGGTGTTCCTGTTATTTTTAGGTTAAATGCACCTCGCCTTTCCCACATGGTTAATTTTATACGATTGGTTCCGAAATTTATTCCTACTGTATTATCTTTCAGGTCCAATAATTTGAACAAATATGAACCCATTTCAGAAAACACTGACACTGACTTTCTTTCTGTTTCTTGTTATCAATTTCGCATTTTCACAGTCATACTTTGCAGATGGTTTGAGTGCTGAATTCCACAAAGAACGAAGAGAAGTTTTAAGAAAACAGTTACCGCCAAATGGGGCAGCTATATTTTTTAACAATCCTATCAAGAACAGATCAAATGATACGGAATTTCAATACAGGCCTAATTCAGACTTTTTTTACCTGACGGGATTTAGAGAGCCCAATGCGGCCTTGATCATTTTTCAAAGTCCGCAAACCATCAATGGTGAACAAGTTAAGGAAGTCATGTATGTGCAGCCCCGAGATCCGTTAAGAGAACAATGGGATGGTGAAAGACTTGGTGTTGAAGGTGTGAAAGAGAAGTTGGGGTTCAGACACGTTTATCTCAATGAAGAGTTTATGCAATCGCCGGATTTAGATTGGAATAAAGTTAGCCCTGTGCTTTCCTTGGCAATGGCGGAAATAGAAGGAGGCAAACACAATGCACCACTTAAGGCCATGCTTCAGAAAACCAGCATGCTTAATTTACAGGCTGAAGTTTCTAGAAATAATACCTTGCTTGGAATATTAGAAAGAATGAGGGCGGTAAAAACAGAGGAAGAACTTCAGATTTTGGAAAGAGCAGTGGTTATTTCAGGAAAAGCACATATAGAAGCATTCAGGTCAATCAAGCCTGGAGTCTCTGAACGTGCCATTCAGGGAGTTCATGAGTTTGTCCATAAAGCTATGGGTGCGGAAGAGGTGGGCTATGGCTCAATCGTTGGAGCGGGAAACAATGCTACTATTCTTCACTATGTGGAAAATCATGTGACGGACCTGCAGGAAGGCCTGATTTTGATGGATGTAGGAGCTGAGTATAGGGGATATTCAGGGGATATTACCAGGACAGTTCCTATTAAGGGGGTGTTTTCTGAAGAGGAAAAAGCAATCTATGAAATAGTATTGGAAGCTTTAGAAGCAGGTATAGCAGCCTGTAAACCAGGTTCGGATTTCCAAACCATCAATCGTGCTGCAAGAAAAGTTGTGGATGAGGGACTTGTCAGGCTAGGCTTGGTAAAAGAGGGGGAAAACCACAGATTCTTTCCTCATGGAACAGGTCATCATTTAGGACTTGATGTACATGATAGAGGTGGAAGCGGGAAGTTGGAGCCAGGAATGGTACTGACTGTTGAGCCTGGTATCTACATACCTGAAGGCAGTGATGTTGATCAAAAGTGGTGGGGTATTGGGGTTAGAATTGAAGATAATATCTTGATTACAGAGGAAGGTTACAGAAACTTAAGTGCATTTGTACCCAAGACTGTTGAGGATATAGAGGCCATCATGAAAGAGGAAGGTGTATTACAAAAACTTCAAGGGATAGAAGAATAAAGGAAAAACAATAGGGATATCTGCGTCAATGCACGTTTAACCTAAAACCCTATTTTGAAAAGATACTCATCGATATTAGATTAATACCTGCCGGCCGGAAAGTGGGTTAGGATATTCATTATCCTGATTCTAGAAATAGATATTGTTCTCTCTTAGTAATCGCCTCTTTTCGGATATAAAAATAAATAGCCCAAACTTACTTTTCGAGTTTGGGCTATTTGTTTTATGATTCTTTGTCAGGAATCTCAATATTTAATTTTATTGGTTGTTGAGGTCAATCTCGATAAGTCGGGAAAAGTTATCCAATAGTATCCAACTTGCGACAGGCAGGTATCAAAAAGTATCGAATTGGTATACAGAGTGGTTCATTATTTGATTAAGGGTAACATTCCGTATTTACACTTTTTAATATCCTTAGTCCCGTTTTTTCAAGTCACCCCGTTTGATGGATTGAATAAATCTGGACCATGCAAATGGATCCACCAAAGTAAACGGTCGCGGACCGTATCTATCTTGTATCTGCATCATCTGCCCCTGCTGGAAATATCTCCAGTTTTCATTCCCAGAGGCATCCATACCTTCAGCATAACGTAGCAAGGTTTCCGGACTTAGACTTCCCTGGACGTCCATTGACATGGGAGCATCAAAATTGGCTGCCAACAATTGTCTTTTGAATTCTTCCTCGGAAGGGAAAGGCATTACTTCAATTTCTGAAAGGGCAATTTCATCCGTTTGCATGGTCACGATAAGACTAATCTTATCATCTTCCATCACAGCAGGTACCTTATAAGTCTGGCGCTTCAATCCAATAAAACTAAAAATCACACTATCCCCTTCCAAAACCGGCATAGAAAAATACCCATATCTTCCTGAACTTGTTCCCCTACCTTTTTTGGGAACGTACACGTTGACACCCGGGACTGCATCAGTACTATCAGCATTGAGAATTATACCTGATAGTTGGATTACTCTACGGTCTTTCTCCTGAGCATAGGCCTGATCTAGGGATAGAAAAAAGCAAGATGCCAAAAAGAAAATAGTAATATATATGTACTTGATTTTCAATGTATTTCGGATTTATATTTTTTGATGCTTATCGTGGCTTTCTATCCTAAACATGGCTTATTTACCATAATATTAGCCTATTTAGCGATCATTTCTTTAATTTCAAACTCGTTTTATTTGTTAAAGTTACTAAATGCGACTCAAAAATATAAGTTTAAATTATGGAATGAGAATATTTAAAGCCCTTTCCGAAGAGTCAAGGGTTAGAATATTACACCTTCTATTGCAGAACAAAGAGCTTTCCATATCAGATATGGAGCATATACTGGACTTTACACAGACCAAAACCAGTAGGCATTTGGCTTATCTCAAAAATGCCGGACTGGTGGGAAGCAGGAGGGTAGACCAGTGGATTTTTTATTATATTTTGGATGAGGCCTATGAGATAATCCAACAGATTTTCAAATTTATCCAAAAAGATATCAACTTAATCAGGGATCAGGAAGTTTATAATATATTGCATTCCAACAGGGAGCTGGCGAT
This sequence comes from Mongoliibacter sp., assembly GCF_007692705.1. Lineage (GTDB taxonomy): Bacteria > Bacteroidota > Bacteroidia > Cytophagales > Cyclobacteriaceae > Mongoliibacter. The sequence goes on along the minus strand of NZ_REBN01000238.1, from coordinate 2,650 downwards.
CAATAAAATCGAAAACAATCCCTACAGAAAATAAACAAGTAAAATTTTGAAAAAGTACCAACACGTTTTTTTTGATTTAGACCATACTTTATGGGATTATGACACCAACGTCAAAGAATCCTTATCTGAAATTTATATGTACTACCAATTGGTGGACAAAGGAATTCATACCATAGATTTATTTTTGAAAGCCTTTTATGATATTAACTTTCAGCTTTGGGCCATGTATGACCAGGGAAAAGTAACCAAAGATGAATTACGGGAAATTAGGTTTAAAAGTATTTTCGAAAAGGCGGGTGCTGATGCAAACGGTATTCCTAGAGATTTGGAAGATGATTTTATGCACAGAACTTCCTCCAAAACCCATCTTTTGCCTTATTCTAAAGAAATTCTAGAATACCTAAAGCCAAATTACAAGCTACATATCATCACCAATGGTTTTAATGAAAGTCAGTCAAAAAAAATGGAGGCTTCGGGTCTTAGTCCTTATTTTGATCTGATTGTAACATCAGAAACAACAGGGCATAAAAAACCAGATCCAAGAATTTTCAAATATGCTTTGGATACGCTTTCCGTAAAAAACTCAGATGTCATGATGATTGGGGATAATCCTAATTCAGATATATTGGGGGCGATCAATTCCCAAATAGACAATGTGTATTTTGATCCCCACGGAAAAGGGATAGCGCATCAGCCCACCCATATAATCAGACATTTGAAAGAATTGGAAAGTTTGCTTTGATAGAAATATTGTAAACCCTACACAACACTTTGACCACTAGTCATGCATTCCACGTGTTTTCCAAGCCATATCCCTTATATTTGTTTTATTAGAAAATATAAACTCAAAGACATATGCTTAAAGGTTTTTTTAATGTACCGGAACCTATCAATGAACCGGTAAAAAGTTACGCACCCGGATCCCCTGAAAGAAAAGAGTTACAGGAAATGTTGAAAACACTAAGGGGACAACAAATAGATGTACCTATGTACATAGGTAGTGAGGAAGTCAGGACAGAAAAGAAAAGACCTCTTAATCCTCCCCACGATCACCAACACCTGTTAGGTCATTTTCATGAGGGAGATGTATCGCACGTGGAGCAGGCTGTCAATGCCGCCTTGGGTGCAAAAGAAGCGTGGGAATCTATGGAGTGGGAACAAAGAGCCGCGATTTTCCTGAAAGCAGCGGATCTGTTGGCAGGGCCTTACAGGGCAAAGATTAATGCCGCTACCATGTTGGGACAATCCAAGAATGCCATGCAAGCAGAAATTGATGCTGCCTGTGAATTCATAGATTTTTTAAGGTTCAATGTAAAATACATGACAGAAATCTATGCGCAGCAGCCTCCTGTTTCAGGGAATGGGGTTTGGAATAGGGTAGAACAAAGGCCTCTGGAAGGTTTCGTTTTTGCCTTGACTCCTTTCAACTTTACCGCGATTGCTGGTAATCTTCCTACTTCTGCGGCCCTCATGGGCAATACTGTGGTTTGGAAGCCGGCATACACGCAGATTTATTCAGCCAATGTTCTGATGCAGGTTTTTAAAGAAGCCGGAGTACCTGATGGAGTGATCAATCTGATTTATGTGGATGGTCCTACAGTAGGAGACTTTATTTTCAAACACCCGGACTTTGCAGGAATACACTTTACGGGTTCAACTGGAGTTTTCCAACATATCTGGAAAACCATAGGAGAGAATATCCATAGGTATAAATCTTATCCTAGGATTGTAGGAGAAACAGGCGGAAAAGACTTTGTCATAGCGCATAAATCTGCGAATGCCAAGGCCGTTGCAGTGGGGCTTTCCAGAGGAGCGTTTGAATTCCAAGGGCAGAAATGTTCTGCAGCATCAAGGGCTTATATCCCCTCCAATTTATGGGCAGATGTGAAAAAGTATTTACTGGAAGACTTAGCCTCTATGAAAATGGGGCCGACTGAAGACTTTACCAACTTTATCAATGCGGTAATTGATGAAAAATCGTTTGATAAAATCAGTAAATATATAGATGAAGCCAATAAAGCAGACGGAGTTGAAATCATCGCTGGCGGCAATTATGACAAGTCTAAAGGTTACTTCATCGAACCAACAGTCATTGTCACTCAGGACCCGATGTACACTACTATGTGTGAGGAAATTTTCGGTCCGGTGTTGACAATATATGTCTATCAGTCAGAGCATTTTGAGGAAGCCTTGGAATTGGTAGACCAGACTTCGCCTTACGCTTTGACAGGCGCTGTATTCTCCCAGGACCGTTATGCTGCAGAATTGGCAACTAAGAAGCTTAGAAATGCGGCGGGGAACTTTTATATCAACGACAAACCTACAGGTGCAGTCGTGGGACAGCAGCCATTTGGCGGGGCTAGGGCTTCAGGTACCAATGACAAAGCAGGATCCATGATCAACTTGCTTAGATGGGTGTCACCAAGAACAATCAAGGAAACCTTTGTATCTCCTGTGGATTATAGGTATCCGTTTTTGGGGAAAGATTGATTTTCATAGAAGCGAGAAATTAGAGGCGAGATAGGAGAGACCTTTGAGGTTTATCAAACCTCGAAGGTCTATGTTTAACTTAGAGCCAAGAATCAAGAGGAATTGGGTCTCCGGAGAATAAGGCTCCGGAGGTCTTTTTTTTGACTTATTTTTTTAAAAA
>NZ_REBN01000156.1 GCF_007692705.1 Mongoliibacter sp. | reverse complement strand
AAGCCCCCGGAAATAGCTTTTATACTTTTCACTTAGGATATTTTTTTGTTTATAGTCAAGGCATAGTTAAACTTTCAAAGAATAGGACTCACAAAACCAAAATCAGCCCAAAGTACACTTTGAAAAGAAAAAAAAGGTGGGCTTTATCCAGCCCACTTTTTTCAATTAACACTTTACCCTAATCAAAATATTTATAAATTTTCTGTCCGGTAAGAATAATCAGAAACCGGGATTTTGAACCAGATTTTCATTTTGAGCAAGCCTTCCTAGTCCAAAAGGCAGATAATATCTTCTGGGCTCAAATACCCTTTCTAGGTTTTCTGCATTCCTCAAAGTGATGGTATATTTATCTTCATCTAAATGGTAGGTAAAAACCATTCCGGCTGTCCTTACAGAAAGTACTTCATGTGCAATTCTCCACCTTACCAGATCATAATACCTGTGGTCTTCAAAGCATAATTCAATTTGTCTTTCTTTTCTGATTTTATCTTCATCAATTGTAGTGTACAAAGGCATTTCAACCCTTTCTCTTAATTGGTTAATTGCACTTAAAGCATCACTTGTGAAATTCAGGTAATATGATGCCTCAGCAAAATTAAGCAGTGTCTCTGCATACCTGAACACTACATAATCAGTCCCTGAGTTACCTGTTTGAGGTAATGTATTGGCATCATCCACTCTCTTCCTGAGCAACAACCCTGTATTGACCCTGTTTCTGTTTGGTGCAACGCCTGGGAATACTTCGCCGTTGATAGTCTCAAAACTATCAACCTCACGGGTAGACTCTTTTCTCTCTCCATTCTCAAAATAAACAGTACTTGAGTGGAAGAACACCTTTCTGCCCTGAAATTCAGTTTCGGGATAGAAAACAGAAGCTTTGAATCTTGGGTCCCTGTTACCGAAGAAGTCATTAATATCCCATAAATTATTAGGATTGAATTCAGATCTGTCAATCTTTCCTGATCTGCCGTCCTTAAAGTCAAAAACTTCAACAAAATCATAAAGAACGGGCCAATTGGAATTCCATGTCGCATTAAATCCAGCAGGATGAGCCATCAAATCTAGATCATGACCTTTTATAAAAGGTTCGAAAACCTCTACGAAAATCATTTCATCATTTCCTTCATCCAAAAATATATTTCTGTAATTCTGTACTTTATCCGGACTTTGATTATAAAGTTGAAATAAACCAGAATCAATTATTTCTTTGGATGCATCATATGATCTCTGAAAAAATTCATTTTCTCTTCCAGAAGGTATCCCAACAACACCATCAAGTTGGACAGTACCGTTTCTGGCAATGCTCCCTGCATAAAGCATAGCCCTACTTTGGAGCATTAAAGCTGCATATTTATCAGCACGTCCATTTGCTCCTGTCTTTGACTGACCAAAAACCTCTTTAATTTCATCCAACTCATTGAAAATAAAATCATAAACCTCTTCTTCTTTATCTCTTGAGACTAAAAGATTTTCTCTTGGTTCATTGATGTCCTGAACACGAAGTATCAAAGGCACTCCTCCAAATGATTTAACCATTTCAAAATAAGCAAATGCCCTTAAAAACCTTACTTCTGCCTTTTTGACCTCTTTGAATTGGGTTGTCAGGGTTCTACTGTTGTCTATGTTCTCTAGAAGAAAATTCATATCTCTGATAGGTGTATATAACCATCTGTCCAAAGGCCCTGGCCCAGTCTCCGCAATGTATTGCCTTGTAGCGGCTTGATTAGGTTCCTGCCAATTTGCAAAAGCTATGTTTTCTGCTCCGACAGCACTTCTTGTACCCATTGGCACTCCTGTTCCTCTCTGGAAATTCATTCTTTCGTATAAATCAGCGATATAGGCATCAACTAGATTTGGATCTTCAAACACGAGATTTTCTGAAATAAAATCGGGTTGCTTATCCAGATTATCAAAACAACTGAATGAGATCAAACCTAAGATCAGTATATATATATTTTTTTTCATGATAATATTTTTTATAGCAATTGAATAATTTCTTAAATACCTATCATTACCCCTAGGGTGAAGGACCTTAATACTGGCAGTCCAAAAGTTCCTATGTTTGAAGCTTGTTCTGGGTCAAGTGTAGCATCAAATATTCCCAGCCTTGAAAATGTGAGTAAGTTTTCCCCTGCGACATAAAATTTGATATTTCGTGTCCATAATTTTTTGGCCAGTGCTTGGGGAATATTGTAGGCCAATTGAGCTGTTCTTAGCCTTAAGTAAGTTCCATCCTTTAGCCAAAAGTCTGAATTGACATTGTTCCAGGGACGAGATCCGTCGATATCAAAAGCAGGTAATTGAGCGTTCGGGTTATTTCCAACACCTGGGTTACTCGGGTCTTGTGTCCAGCTGTATTTAGTATGAAGATCCAGTGGTACATTTTCATTATCAAATGGATTTCTGTAAAGACCTCCGACATTTATATTAAACCTACTGGCCCCTTGCCAAACAGTGGTCAACGCAAAATTATTATATGAAAGATTCAAATTCAGTCCAAAATTTATCTCGGGAAACCCTCCAAAACCTATCTGTTGAAGGTCATAACGGTCAATTACGCCATCTGGCACGCCATCAGGACCACTTACATCCACATAACGGATATCTCCAACTCTGGGAGTTCCATTAATAGTAACTACCTCATTATTTGCAATCCAGGTTTCCACTTCTTCCTGAGTATTGAAAATCCCATCGGTAATATATCCGAACGAACGGTTAAACCATTGATTTGAATTCCTATCGATTCTCATTTGATTTGGATCGCTGGGGTCTATATTTTCCTGAAAATTCTCATATCTCTGTCTTGCATATGTAAAGTTGCCACTTAAATCAACTTTCACTTTCCCTATGAAGGTCTGGTAGCCCAATAAAAACTCAACTCCTCTGTCACTCCTTGAATCCAGATTGAAAAGGGGTAAATTTGCTCCAAATGTAGAAGGTAATCCTTCCAGTGGCTGACGCAGAAGACCATCTCTATATCTATAGAATGCATCAACATTACCATAAAGCTTTCCTTGAAACAATCCAAAATCCAGTCCTGCATTATAGATTGTGGTTTCTTCCCAAGTGATGAAAGGGTTGGCAAGCCCAGTGGTCCTAATTTGGGTAGTAGGGTTAGCCCTATCTAAATAATATACCTGGTTCAATTCTGAAAACCCGCTTAGGTATTGAAATGCTGTGTTCCCTACGTTGGCATCTATACCTGTTTCACTATAACTCAACCTTAGTTTAAGTTCATCGACTGTGTTGTTGTTTCTCAGAAATCCTTCATTGTGCATTTTCCAACCTGCTGAAACTGATGGGAAATACCCCCATCTGACCTGTGGATCAAACTTAGAACTCCCGTCAACTCTTAAAGTACCTTCTAACAGGAACCTACTGTCAAATTCATAGTTAACTCTACCTGCAAAACTTGTACGTGCATAACCTACCAAAACGCCAGTACCTCCAGTAGATGTAAGGGCATCATCTCCGGCTGAAATTTGGGGGATATCAGGTGAAAGCAAGTTTCTCCTTAAAGCTGAAATAACATTAATATTGTTGTCCTCCATTTCATAAAAAACCAATGCTCCTACCTGATGCTTGTCAATCTGTTTTTTATAGTCAATAAAAAATCGGGAAAGGATTCTCCTGTTTGGATCATTTTGGTTTCCTCCAAAACTTTTAGAGAATTGATTATCTGACTGGACACCTCTCAGGATATACTCTTCATTCGCAGGGTTGTATTCAAATACCTCAAATGGTTTCACAAGGTTTTCATTGGAAATATTACGCATTCTAACGTTGATCCTGAAACCGACATTAAGTCCTTCAATCTCAGGGACATCATAATCCAACTGCAGGGCCGCTGCAATTGTCTCCAGTTTTGTATAATTAAATCCTGAAAAATCTTTTCTTGTCCCGGCAACCGGGTTTCTCTGGTTAAATCCTGAATAAGGTATTCTTGTGGGGTCTGGTAATTCTGTTGGGAAAAAAGGCAAAGCGGTTCTTAGGTTATTCCAGATGGTTCCCGGATTAAACTGTGCAAAATCTCTTTCTTCTTCTATATAAGAGGTGAGTAAGGACAAATTTATCCTATCCCCTATTTTTGCATTCAGGTTGTTGGTAATATTAATTTTTTTATAATCATAGTCTCCTTCAAAAATCCCATTCTGAGTCAGGTAGCCAACTGAGGTATAAAATTTAACATCCTCATTACCTCCACTGACGTTTATATTATTCGCCTGAATATTCCCTCCACCATTTCTTAATAGAGCATCTATCCAATCATAGCTTTCCAATTCACCGCTTCTATACTGATTCAGCCTATCTTCGGTAAATTCTCCATAATTAATTTCCTGATCTGGATTACTTGGGTTATACTGACGGTTGAACTGGCCTGCTCTTGCCATTTCAATATAACCAGCAGCATCTGTTTGGGTTGGAAACATAGTTGGGTTTTGGACACCTGCATAGGAATGTATATTAAGTTTGATATCTCCCGCTTTCCCTTGTTTGGTAGTTATCAAAATAACTCCATTTCCTGCTCTTGCTCCATAGATTGCAGCAGAAGCATCTTTTAAAACAGTCACAGATTCTATATCATTGGGATCTATTCTGTCAAGAAAAGATTCAACCCCATCCACTATTACCAGGGCATTGCCAAATCCGCGGATTCTTAAATCTGAGTTATCAGCACCTGGAAGTCCCGGTGTTTGCATGGATATGACTCCCGGAACCCTACCTGCGAAAAGATTTTTAACATTTGTTGTAGGAACCGAAACCACCTCATCTGTTTTCAGTGTGGAAACAGACCCAGTAAGATCAGAACGGCGCTGGGATCCATACCCTACCACAACTACCTCTTCAAGTCTTGAGTCGTCTACTGATAAGGAAATATCCAAAACCGTCCTATTATCGACTTTGACAGTTTGGGTTTTATATCCAATAAAACTAAATGAAAGTGATGCATTGGGAGACACTTCTATTGAATAACTCCCATCGATATCAGTGGCTGTTCCTGAGGTCCTTTCAGAATCCCCATCCCTGACTATTACACTAACTCCAGGGATACCTTCCTTCGTTTCTTCATCGAGGACTGTACCGGTCACAACTACATTTTGTGAATATGACAAGTGTCCATACAGCGTTAAAACGGTAATCAATATAAATTTGAATGTAAAATTTCTCATAGATTATTGAATTTTAGGTTTACTTATGAGCACAAAAACCAAGAAAGAAATCAACAAGGAATTTCAACTTTTAAATGAAAATCAACGGGATCAATTCACCTGGTTAAATCTTTAAATAAATTTAGATTCCGTATCGCTAGAGGATATGGATTAAAAAAAATAATACATGGACAATTTTATTTTTATTAAAATAATTACTTGACTCTCCTAAATCCAGCGATAATTAATGATGTCAAATAGATCTTTATTGGAATAAAAGGATGAAAACGATCTACTCAGGTATTCATTTGGCTGGTTTAGTTATGATAGGGTAAATCTTAGGAGAATGAGATTTTAATATCAGGAATATAACTCAGCTTGCGGTGGCCTTCCTATGACTTTGAAAAAAACCGGAAGTGCTTACAACCAAAAAAGGCCGGAAAACCCGGCCCTTTTTTATTTGAATTTCCACTTTCAATCCACCTTAAGCTTCCATACATATCTTCGATTTCCATTCCGAATGGTAATCAAATACAAACCTCTGCTCAGATTCCTGTCGACCAAAACCGATTGGGTTTCGGTATCCAATACAGTATCGTCATACATCTGCCTCCCAGTCATATCGGTCATAGATATGTGAATTACCTCTCCCTCCTCAGGAACTCCAGGCACCTGAATAATGATATTTTCTCCCACCTTAACCGGGTTGGGGTATACTTTGAATTCCTCTGGGTTCAGAGAAAATTTTTCAATATCCATAGATTCCTCTTCTGCCTGAAGAACTCTCATATTTAAGTTTCCTTGATCCAGAATGACAATTTTGTCAATTATCGGGGCATCAGTTCCATCCGGCCTCAATTCAACAAAATTCGGCCCTTGCTCAAGCTCCATCTGGACAGTTTTTATTGCCATTTCTCCGCCATTGAAACACCATGGCCCTGAGGGTTCAAATGTTTCCTGGGTTGAAGTGATACCATTTACGATGGTCATGGATCTTTCATTTGCAGTGATGTAGTGAATTTCCACATCGTATATTTTACTTTCCTGTAAAACAATATTGCTGAACCTTATCCCATTATTCACATTTGCACCCATATTCACCATAAGTCCATTCGAGGCATTTTCGCAATTTTGAATGGCACTGTTGCCCAATAATTCAGCCTCTTCCGCTTCCAATGAGACAAGGCCCGGACTGTCATTGGATAACTTTTCAAATTTGATTTTGTCAATCAGGGGTGAATCACCATTAAGAGGTCTCAGGACCACACTGTTTACACCTTCATTCAGCTGTACTTCTATTTCATAAACTGCAGGTGAGCCACCATTAAAACACCAAACACCGGAAGACTCAACTGATTGCATTCCTAAATTCTCTCCGTTCACTACCAATCTGAAATTTCGGGCCGGGGCACTCATGTAGGAAATTTCCAAATTATAAGATCCTGATTCATCTGCTACGATTTCATCAAATCTTATCCCATTATTATTTGAAGAGCCCATATTCACCTGTTGTCCATTTGAAGAATTCACACAATTTACAATTACAGATGAGCCTAAAAGCTCTGCATGTTCGGCTTCAAATTCCAGATTTTCTTCCAAGAAAATAATATCGGGATCCTCATCACTTGGATCATTGCCCTTGGTGACTAGGGCAAATCTGTCCAAAAATACATTGCCAGAGGAGTATGCCACTTTTAGTGTATGGGTTCCTGATTCCAGAAAATATGAAAATCTTCTTTGTTCGGATTCATAACTAAAATGAAAAGGTTTCCAATACCATTCGTAAATACTGTTTTGCAAATCGGCCATTTTTCTAAATGGATCCCCGTCCACTGAAATCCAAATACTTGATTCCACTTCTTCTGAAACAGCCTGTATTTTTGCCCAAATCTCGTATTCATCAGCTTCTTCAACTTCAAAATCCAAAGTAAGAACTCCCTCTGTCCCCGGCGGATTTTCTAATGATGGACCTACATCTGCTGTTTGGACAAAAAGACCTCCAATAGCATTTTCTGTTTCCGAAACTGTCCAAGATGCTCCCAAAACTACATCCTCTGCCTCGAAGAATTCAATGGCATCAGTTTCCTCCAAGCCCCAGAAATTGTCTGTAGGCACACAATACCCTGCATCCTGAAACATATCCTCCATATTTAGACTTCCATTGATCAAACCTACCTGATCCAATTTCATATTGGGATTTGGAAACTCCAAAGTCATTCTATGTTTTCCTTCCTTTAAGTCATAGAATCTTGGTATTTGAAACCAGGTAAAACCTTCACTATTGAAACCACCGATCTGTTCCAGTTCCCCATTGTCCATTCTGACCCTGACAGGTGCATTTACACCTCCTGTTTGGACCCTTATCCAGGCCCTGTAAGTTTCAGGATTTTCAATTTCGAACTCAAAATGGACTTGCCTTGCTATTTGCGTCTCCCCATCATTGTCGGGATTACCCTGTATAAAATACTCATTTGAGGCCTCCGGATCTGAAAGTATATCCCACTGTGATCCCAGATATTTTCCACATTCTGCTTCAAAAATCAAACTGTTTACTTCCTTTGGTATGTAAGGCATTTCCATTCCTTCTAAGTTATTGGCCGGGGCATAAGTTGGCTGGGGAATAGATGGCGTAGATTCGTGATTCAGAAATAACAGACCGATATTGGTCAGGTTTCCATCATCATCCAGATAATTTGAAGGTTCTACCTGATTTTGGGAATTATTCGGATTTGGCTGGAAATAGGCATAGCGTTCCACATATTCCAGACTCTCCAAGTAGGGTAATGCCAGCTGAAGAAAAGCTTCCTGCACTGCATTGCCCCTATTTGGGTTTGCATTGAACTCTGTAATCCAGATCGGCATTTGGTATTCATTATACACCTGTTCCAGGTAATTCCGGAAACGGTTAAAGATTTGTTGGGGATTCGCATTCGGAGTATTTGCAGGATTCCCACCCCAATCATACCAGTGGACTGCCACAAAATCGAATCTTACATCTCTTTCTTTGGCTATTCTATTAAACTCTCTCAACCAAGTAAATGGACCATTTTCTCTTGGCGCTGGGCTCCCAATCCTTAATCCCGAAGCCAATAAGCCTTCAAAATAAGCAACTGCCACTTCCGGCTCACATAAATTATTGAACTGACCTGATTGGCCTGTACAGTGGTCAGATTCATTGAAACCCAAAAAATGAGTGATATCCTCTCTATTGATAATTGTATTAACACTGGATGGCGAGGCACCGCCTGCTCCCCATGCCATGGCTGCGTTTTCATAATTGGGCCTAGATCCCTGACCCAATCCCCAGTTATAATACCAGCTGGCATCTATTCTGTCAAAGAAACCACCGGTTCCCTTCTTGGTTACCCAATTCCATGGAACAACCCTTATGAAGCTGACATTTCCATCCAGTGAAACAGGTAAATTCTCTACCAACATATCCTCTTCAGAGGCTATATAGACTTTACCTTTACTTGTGCCGTTGGGTTTCACCGCAAAGGTGGCCATGTATCCCCTCTTAAGTACAAAAGATCGGGTTGCATTATCCATTCCAGAAGGAATTTCACTTCCTTTATAAATGATTCTTTCCTTAAGGCCGGCAGACTGTCCACTGAAATCATTTTCCGTAAAAATGGTCAAAGCAGAATATGTTTCATCCCTTGGTCGGATTACGGAGCCTTTCTGGTAATATTGATTGATCCTGTAATTGTTCCCAAGTGATGCCTCAATACCGTTTATTTTAATCATCGTATCCAGGTTGGAATCAAAAACATCAGGGGTAATACCATCCCAATATATCCAGGATCCTGCATCAAGAAAATCAAATAAAACCTGGGAAG
>NZ_REBN01000106.1 GCF_007692705.1 Mongoliibacter sp. | reverse complement strand
CTGATGGCATCACAAAGTAATAGAATGATGGCTCCCGTAAGTGCTGAGGCAGGGAAGAGGATTCTGTGGTCACCGGTGCGGAAAACCAACCTGGCCATATGGGGCACGGCAATACCGATAAAGGCAATCGGGCCGCAAAATGCCGTTGCTGTTCCCGCCAAAATCCCTGTACTGATGATCATACCCCAGCGAAGTCTGGAAATGTTGACGCCCATACTTTCTGCATAGGCTTCTCCCATCAACATGGCATTATAAGATTTGACCATGACCAAAACAGGAATGAAACCCAATATGCTGGCTATAAAAAAGCCCCACAACTGAGAGCTCTGGGTACTTCCCAAACTGCCCATGGCCCAAACGGTAAACATTTTCAGTTGTTCGGCATCTGTGAAATAGGCCAAGACCGAAATCAGAGCTGAAACAGCTGATCCAAACATCAGCCCAACAATCAACAAAGTCATGCTGTCTTTTACTTTCCAGGCAGTTAGGCTCATCAGCAAAAGCACCAAGACAGCTCCCAAACTAGCTGCCAGTATCAAGGACCAAACACCAAGTCCACCAGTATATAGCGACCATCCAAATGCTGAACCTGCCATAATCAAAAGGGCTACACCTAAGCCGGCACCTGAACTTATTCCCAACACAAATGGTCCCGCTAATGGATTTCTAAAAAAGGTCTGCATTTGTAATCCACTTATGGAAAGCGTGATCCCGGCAAGAACTGCAGTAAATGCTTTTGGTAGGCGGTAGCCTATTACAATGGTTTCCCAAGAATTTTTGCTGAAATCATTTCCAAAAAACCGCCCCACCACCTCTCCATAAGGGATTGTGACAGAACCTATGGACAGATTCGCCCAAAAGCAAATCAAGCACAGGAGTATTCCTGCCAAAAACAACACCGTATGGGAGGCCTTATTAATCATTCAATTGGGTGTAAAAATAAGGCTCATAATCCGAAAGTACATCCGGATGAAGGATTTGAATCAAGTCTTTTAAAATGAGATCAGGCCTGAGGTAGCCCAGTTCGAAGTATTCTAATCCTCCGGTTTCCCCTCTTTTTTGGGTATAGGTAAATACGTTTCCTTCTTGGAATGCTCGGAAATGGGCATACCTGGGATCCGCATTTTTCATTTCCTGAAGGTTGTTGAAGTCTGAAGCTCCGATCCAAAACGCTGCGTCTTCGGCCCTATCCAATACATATTCATAACTTAACTGACTGCTGCCACTTCCTTTTTGATCTGCAAAAAGGTAATCCCCTCCTGCAGTATCCAGTAATCTTGCCCCCCATGAATCAGCACCAGGCACATACCAAATGTCTTTATACATCACTCCTGACAATACTGTGGGTTTTTCTGCCATTTGATCCCTGAGCATCTTTTCCGCTTCTAAATAATCCTTTTCTATAGCTTCAAAAACTGCATTCGCTTCGTCCAATTTACCCAATAGTGCACCGGTAAATTTTATCCACTCAGCTCGCCCTAAGGGGTGCTGTTCCACGTATTCACCATTCAGTACGGTAGGAATCCCTGCTTTTTTTAGGATTTCCAGGTTTTTCAAATCTTCCCCCAAAGTTGAAATCATCACAAGATCAGGCTCCAGGTCAATGATTTTTTCAATATTAGCCTGAGCACCAGAACCTAAATCTTCGACCAAGCCTTCTTTGATTCTTTTTCGTGTTTTTTGGGATGAGATCAGATTGAGGTTAGGGAATCCTATCAGCAATTCAGTTGCACCCAAATAGTCAAGATGAGGTACCTGAGTGGTAGATGTAAGGATTATTTTCGAGACATTTTGTTGGATGACAGCATCGTAAGCCTCATTATCTACGGTAGATTCCGGACTTTCAAGGACGAGGTAGATAAAGGGCTTTTTTTGCTCAGGAAATGCTTTATTGACTTCAATAAGCAAATATCCATCTCCTTGCTGCAGTGAAAATCCCTGCGCATAAGTTAATGGTATGTTGATGTATTCTTGTGCGTGGTCAGAAATTTTTTCAGTACAGCTGCAAAATATCAGGAACACAAGAAAGAAATAAGTAAAGTAGTGAGGGATTTTATCCAACATAAACAAGAGTCGAAATTTTATCAGACCCAAATATAGGAATAGGCTTTGAAATGAATCTGTTTTCTGCAATCCCATATTTTTCGAAAGAAAATTCTGATGGATAAGCGTCATTTTCGGATTAACTATTTAAGTTTGTAATCGGAAAGCGGTTCCCGAACCAAAATTTTGTTCGGGATTAAAAGGGAATCCGGTTTGAATCCGGAGCTGTCCCCGCAACTGTAACCCCATCCCGAGTATTCGGGATAGTGATTTGCCCACCTCATTGCCATTGCCTTGATCCCGATAGCTATCGGGACGGGGTGAGAAGGCAGGCAAATCCAGGGAAGCCAGGAGACCTGCCTATTTCCTCTGTATTCAAAGCTTTCGGGTGAAAGGCTGGGATAAATTCAGAATGGGATGAAGCGTTTGCTTGTATCCTCTTTCGTCTTTTTCTCCAATCATTGCTTGAATGACTTTGAGTTAAATGTGTTTTGCATCATTTAATTCCAAAGGCATTGCGTTTATTATTTATGTACATTTTTGCTTTGGCCAGTTTGGTCCAAAGCAGTTGGGCATTTGACATTGGACCTGACCAAGGCAGAAGGGATACCTTATCTGCGATAGGGGATACCCTTGACTTAAAAGCCGTAGAGGTTTTTACAGTACCTGTGGAAAAATATGCCTATGGCCAATCGCTGATCCAGGTAAGTGAAAGAGATCTGGAGCGTTTTCAGGGGCAGGCTTTTACAGAATACCTTCAAAAACAGACGGGTTTGTTTCTTAGGCAACATGGTCCAGGCATGTTGGCATCCTTGACCATGCGTGGCACCTCAGCAGGGCATAATGCAGTTTTTTGGAACGGTTTGCCGATCAACAGTCCTTCACTTGGACAAACTGATTTTTCAATCTTACCTGTTGGAGGATTTGATCGGGCTGAAATTTTACTGGGTTCGGGCGGTGCCTTGTTTGGAACAGACGCCATTGGCGGTTCTGTCCACTTGCATACAAGGTTAAAATTCAATCAGGGTTTTCAGGCACAGGTTCAGTCAAATGTGGGTAGCTTCGGGCTTTGGAACCAATCTGTGCAAGCAGGTTTTTCTGCAGAAAAATGGTCCAGCAGAACCCAGGTGTACAGAAATTTTTCCAGAAATGATTTTCCTTTTAGAAATCTGTCCAAATTCGGTACTCCAGTGGAAAGACATGAGCACGGAACTGTAAGGCAATATGGCTTTGTCCAGGATCTTGCATGGAGACCGACAGACCGATCCCAACTCAGCACATCTATTTGGTATAATGATTCTGACCGTGAAATTATACCTTTAATCGGCTCCAACACCCGAGATCAGCAGCAGGACCGAAATCTCAGATGGGTGATGGACTACTTTTATTTTGGAAGGAAAAATACCCTTAACCTCAAAGGTGGACTGGTCAGCGATGAATTGGTTTTCAATGTGGGTTCAGTCAATAAAACCAGGCAGTATTTCCTTTCAGGAGACGTGGAATGGGATATTCTTCCAAATATTCAGGCCAAATCAGGAATCCGTCAGACTTTTATTCAAGGCAATTTAAGTACCTATGAGGCAGAGGAAAGCAGGACAGAGCTCTACCATTCCAGCAATTTTTCTTTTAGGAACAATCTACTGGTTTCACTCAACCTGAGACAATTGATATATGATGGGAATTTTGCCCCTTTTACACCCAGTCTTGGTGCAGAATGGGAGTTTTTTCAAGATCAAAAGCAGAGTATGGGTCTCAAAACCATGTTGGCCAGGAGTTTTAAAGTCCCCACCCTCAATGATAGGTTTTGGGTGCCTGGAGGCAATCCTGAGCTTTTGCCCGAAGAAAGCTACAGTGCTGAATTAGGTTTAGTGCATGAATGGAAAAAAGGGAATCTTTCTGTAAACCAAAGCCTGACCTATTTCCAAATGTGGGTGGACAACTGGATCATTTGGCTGCCAAGAGGCAATTTTTGGTCACCTGAAAACATCCGTTCTGTGAACAACAGTGGCCTTGAATACAATCTGAACGCTCAGGTTCGCTTGTCTTCAGTGAAATTGGATTTCAGTGGGAATTATGCTTTCAACAAGGCGATCAATCAGACAGATATAGATGGTAATGATAGGAGTTTTGGAAAGCAATTGCCCTATACGCCTGTGCACAAAGCTCAAGGGCAGGTAGGAGCTAGTAAAGATATCTGGTCAGCCTTTATCAACCACCAATGGGTAGGGGAGCGCTTTGTGGCTACGGACAACATTGCCAGTGTAGCTGCATACAGCCTTTGGGATACTGGGATCAGGATGGAATTTCCGGAAAGATTTATAGTAAAAGGACAAGCGGGCTTTCAGGTCAATAACCTTTTGAATACAGAATATCAGATTTTAAGACTGCGTACCATGCCAGGAAGAAATTATCAATTAAATATAACTATCAGACTATGAAGAATGTAAGACTAAATCTACTGCTGTTTGCTGCAGTATTTGCTTTTTGGGCCTGTGACAATGAAGGCCCTCAAATACCACTGGGTGAATTTGAAAAGGGTGTATTGATCATCAATGAAGGTGCTTTTGGAGCCAATGATGGGGAGATTTACCATTATACTGGGGGTGATGACGTGTCGGCAGATATTTTTGAAAGGGTCAATAACAGGCCGTTTGCAGGATTGATTCAGGATCTCGTGGAGCATGAGGGAAGAACTTACTTGGTCGCCAATACGGGAAAAGTGGAAGTGGTAGATACCCGTGATTTCACCAGTTTGGGAGCGGTGTCAGATGGTTTGGATATTACCCGTTCTTTAGCAGTGTATCAGGACAAGCTCTTCATTTCCGACTGGGGACCTTATGATGCCAATTTTAACAGTCCCGATTCCTACATCGCAGTGGTAGACAACCTCAGTGGAGGAACTATCAGCAAAAAAATAGCTGTTTCCAGCAGGCCTGAAAAAATGTCTCTGGTCGGAAGCCGCCTTCTAGTAGCCAATGCACAAAATTTGGATATTGTCAATTTAGATACTGATACCTTGGCCAATACTGTAGAAATAGAGGGGAACCCTGCTGATTTTTTCAGGAATGAAGGGAACCTATATCTGTATGCCAGAGATGCGGAAAATATATACTTCCACCGAATCAATACCAGTAATTTTTCTATCCAGAATACTGTCACCATAGCATTGGCAGGGGCAACAAGCAATATGTCATTGGGTAGAAATGGAGAAATTTACGTGTTGACTTCTACAGGATTTCCAGATTACGATGATGCTGTGGCGAAAGTTTCTATTAGCCAAAATCAGGTAATTGATGCTTCCATTTATAGGGGGTCAGGTCTTTATGGAATCGGATTCAATCCTAATGACAATAGAATTTATGTGGCCGATAATAACGGTTTCCAAGGCAATGGAACGGTTATCGTATTGGATGAAAGTGGTGATGAGGTCAAAACCATCCCAGCCGGAAGAGGGCCGTCGGGGTTTGTGTTTAAGTAATATTTGAGTTCGATATTCATTGATATTCGTAGATATTTGGATATTGAGAAAAAGCCTAAGATGACTGTCTGATATTGATAGATACTCTTGGATATTGGGATATTGAATTGGAGTGAAGTATAATCTGACAGGTTTTTTGATGGGATTAAAACTGTTTCAAGCCAGCTTCCAGATTAGGAAACCTGTCAGGTTTTCATGTTTTTTTAAATAGAATAAAAAGATATATGAATAAAAAAAAGGTTTCATTTGCCTGGTCAGGAGGGAAAGACTCAGCAATTGCCCTCCATAAATTGATGCAGGATAAAAAATATGAAGTAGTGGCTTTGCATACCACATTTGGAGAAGATACCAAAAGAGTAGGTTTGCACGGTATCCACGAAAGTCTGATCCAAAAGCAGGCCGAGGCTATCGGTTTGCCCCTGGACTCACTTTATTATCCTGCTTCTCAGACCAATGAAGCCTATGAAAAAGTGATGTCATCTTATCTGGATGAGTTGGAAAAAAGGGGAGTGACTTGTATTGCTTTTGGGGATATATTTTTGGAGGATTTAAAAAAATATAGAGAAGCACAATTAGAGGTAAAGGGATTTAAAGGAGTTTTTCCTTTGTGGGGAGCTAATACCCAGAAAATATTGGATGAATTTCTAGAGGCAGGATTCAAAACAATTGTCTGTGCTGCTGATGGGGATTTATTTGATAAAACCCAGGTGGGTGAATTACTTACCAATAAGCTTATACAGGAAGTTCAAACGCCCATAGATCCCTGCGGGGAAAATGGTGAGTTTCACACCTTTTGTTTTGATGGGCCAATTTTTAAATATCCAATAGCTTTCAAAAGAGATGAAACCATTTCAAAGACATATGATTTTAAAACCAGTGACGGAAAGGAACACCACAAGCATTTTTGGTTTAAAGAGTTATTGGTTTTAGATTAGGATTCAGTCAAATTAAAATTAAATGAAAGCATTATTTATCATCACAGGAAGCAGCAAGGGAATCGGGAAAGGGATAGTATCCCAACTCTTACAAAATAAGGATAACCATGTGATTGGAATAGCGCGTTCTGAGCAGGATTTTGGCCAGCAAAATTTTGAAAGCCTGCAAATAGACTTGAGTAAGGTTAAAGATATTGAGGCGGAGATCGAAAGAATTTTCCCTGAAGGAAATTTTTCGAAGATAGTCCTTATCAATAATGCCGGCTGGATAGGCCCTATATCACATATAGGTAATATGAATTCTGAAAATATTCAAACCCTTTTTGATCTCAATGTGGTAGCTCCAATGGTCCTCATGAATGCCTTTGTGGAAAGATATGCGGGATCATCCTCAGAAAAAACAGTTGTAAATATCAGTTCGGGTGCTTCCAAAAAAGCCATTGACGGATGGTCAGGGTATTCATCAAGCAAGGCTGCGTTGAATATGATGACGGAAGCAGCACAAGTCGAGGCAGATTTGGATGAAAATGGAATACGATATTTTGCCTTAGCACCGGGCGTGGTGGATACTAAAATGCAATCAGATATTAGAGGGGCGGACGAAAAGAGCTTTTCAAAGTTGGAGAAATTCCTAAACCTAAAATCCAATAACCAACTGAGTACAACTGAAGCAGCTGCAGAAAAAATCATATACCTGATTGAAAACAGGGATGAATTTGAAGGAGTTTTTCAGGATGTGAGGGAGTTTTGAGTAGTTATGGCCCATTTATACAAAGGTGGTTTGGTAGGATATAGTACTCCGATCATCAAGGGAGGTCCTTTTTATCGATGTTTGTGTAAAGCTCGATAAGTTCTTCTTCGAGAACCTCTTTTTCTTTTTGGTTCTTTTCAAGTTTTTTCTTGATGGTTTTCATTTGGTAATTTCTAAAAGTCAAAATTCTATAGAAAAAGCCAGCGAAAAAAAGGCCTTGTCTCGCTTTCATCAATAAGCCACGTAGTTTGTATCCGCGGGCAAGTTGCGATAGTCTGGCCACTTTGATGATACGCATGGTCCTAACAAAGGCAATAAATGGCAATAGGATGATAAGCAGGTCGATCCAGTTTTTTTGGATATAATCTAATTTTTCCCTGCTGATGGATACCATCAAAATAAACTCAAAGGCAAAAGCAAGCCATATAAATGCTTGGGTAAGGTCAAGTACAAATGAGAGGTCTGTATGAAGAAAACCCTGCACTTCTTCGTAAAATTTCCATTCTATCACCAAAACCGGAATGATCAATAAGGCAATTACTATCATGGGGATGGAGAATTTTTCCTTTAGGAATTTGAGCAGTCCTTCATTTCTGAAAGACCAACCAAGAAAGGGAATCCATTGCAAATCGGGATTGATGAGGTGTCTGCTACCCATGCGGACAGGAGGAAATAGGAGGGCTTGAGACCTTCCAATAATCAAGGTTCTGTTGATTTTTATACCACTTCGGGTTTTGATCCACATCATTACCCCAAACTCAAGCACAAACAAAAACCAGCCTATCAAATATAGTCCGGCCACCCTACTTTGGAATATTGCGACTGTGATATTTTCACCCTCATTGGCTAGAAGGTTGATCAATGCTGCAGCTAGAATCAGCATGAAAAGTCCCAAAATGTACATAACGGGAGTCATGATATTTTCATATTTTCCCAGGAAAGAATCTTCGGGAGTCTTTTGTTTGGTTTTGATGCTCATATCCCTTTGGACTGCTTCTTCCAGAAACATGGGATATTCTTCTACCACCTTTTTTAAAGACTCTAACTTCTCCTCCCTTTCCAAAATTCTCTCTACTTGAAATAGAATATAAGGATTACTGCTGTCTTGCAGTTTTTTTATTAAGGTGATCTTATCGAATTTTTTCTGGTTCATTTTGAATGCATTACCATATCCTAGACCTCGAATATTTAATTTTTAGGTGAGGAGTAATATTGCCAAAATTAGATTTCTTAAGAGGAAAAAGAAATCATTTTAAAAATTAAAGGACTTGATCTCATTTATCTTACTTATACCATTTTTCTATGCTTAAAGCTCAAGTTAACTTAAAAGCCTGGTAAGTAAGGTGTCAAGCCTTTCTTTCAAAAATACAAGTGTCTGGAATCTTTAGGAATCAGTGCGAATTAAAAAAATAGGAGGCCACACCTGGCCTCCTTTTACTTAACTGTTATAGAAGAATTTCTCACTTACTATTTTGCCGTCTTTCCATCGCTGTACTGCAACTTGTGTATAGGTTCTGGTTCCCCATTCTTTATGGGTATAGTCCATAAACCACTCGACGGCAGCTACACCGGCTTCTTCGCTGATGAGAATATTTTTTACTTCTGCACCCCTAAACTCCGTCAGGTTATTTACAAAAGCAGTTTCAAATTCCCTGCTGGAATCTTTTCCAACACGGGCAGGTGTTTCATTGTCTTGCATGACTAAGTCCTCAGCATAGAACTTTTCAAATGCTCCCAAGATATCCCCTTGAAGGATCATTGCGTTTAACTCTTCAACATTTTCTTTAATAGTTGCCATAGTAGTATCGTTTCGGTTTAGTTTAAATTATATATGTATATACACGTA
>NZ_REBN01000236.1 GCF_007692705.1 Mongoliibacter sp. | reverse complement strand
CATAAGGAACCCCACTTGGTTTGATGGCAAATACTCCTTTTTCCCTGTCCACCTGACTCACGTTACCAAAAGTATAGACCACCAGGTCCAATTCCGGCAGTTGCATATTTGCCTCATAGCAGGCTTTTTTTAGTTCTTTGTACATCTGTATTTAGATTTTAGATCTTAGATCTTAGATTTTTGATTGTAGATTGTAGATTGGGGAACTTGAGAGTAAACGGTTATTTACTTGTTTTTGAGTTACTGATTCTGCTTTTGACAGTTTTTAGACTACTGACAAATATTGCTGTTAATTCGTCCGCTTCTTTTAAGAGAATGGTAACATCAACCCATCTTTTCTCATGGAGCAACTCCAGCCAATAGGCACTTTCATCTATTTCTTCTAATACAATCTGCATTTTTGAAATAAACTCCTTATCACTTCTTGATCTACAGACAGCTCTATAATTAGCTCCGACTGATGTACTGGACTTTATAAGCTGAAAGGATATTATCTTGGTACCAACCGAATTCGGCAATACATCCACAAGGTTCAAAATATCAAGAGCAAACTTTTTAGTCCTTTGTTTGATCAGATTTTGCATTTCGATAAAAATTTAGACTTAAAAAAAACAGGTTTGATAATCATAAATTTAAGTATTTGACCTTCAAATTCTGCTTTCCAAATCTAAAATCTACCTTCTGAAATCTAATATCAGTTGCCTTCAATTTCCTTCCCAAACTCCAAATACTCCCTATATAACTTTTCATATACTGGGACATTTGCAGCTATAGGGTGATAGGTTTTGTCGAAACCGGAGCTCATGGCCTGAATGGCTGCTTCGGTCGTGGGATGTATTCCTGCAGCAACAGCTGCATACATGGCTGCACCCAATGCCGGAGCTTGATCTGATGTTGCTACCTTGATCGGCATATTCAAAACATCCGCCAATGTCTGCATCACCAATGTTGATTTTTTGGCTACTCCTCCCAGTCCTATCACTGCATCAATCTGCACGCCTTCCTGCCTGAAACGCTCTACGATGCTTTTGGAGCCAAAGCTGATAGCTTCTACCAAAGCTTTGAATACACGGGCTCCATCAGAGCCCATATTGAGGTTTCGAATTGCTCCCTTGAGCGCTTGGTTGGCATCAGGAGTTCTTCGACCATTGATCCAATCCAAAGCTATAATATTGGATTCCCCAACAGGAATCTGCATGGCTTCTTCTGATAATTTGACAATAAGCTGATCTTCCAGTTCCGCAGTCAATTGTTTTTTGTGATCCTCACTCAGTGTGGCACTTCCCTGAATCAACTCAAGGGATGGCTTTAGGATCAAACTTTTGAACCAAGCCAAGACATCTCCAAAACCTGATTGCCCTGCTTCCAGACCAATTGTACCTGGAATAACAGAACCATCAACCTGTCCGCAAATCCCAGGAATCAATTTGTCTCCTAACTTTTCTTTATTTGTCACCATGATGTCACAGGTGGAAGTCCCCATGACCTTGATCAATGTGTTTTCGGTGATCTCACCTCCTACAGCACCGGCATGGGCATCGAAAGTTCCTACAGCGATTACTGTTTCTTCAGACAAACCCAGCTTTTCTGCCCATTCTTTACTCAATTTGCCAGCTGCCTGATCGGAAGTGTATGTATCTGTATAAAGCCTGTCTTTCAGCGCTGCCAAGTATGGGTCAAACTTCTCCAAGAACTCCTTTGGAGGAAGTCCGCCCCAGCTTTCATGCCATAGCGCCTTGTGTCCTGCGGCACACCTACTCCTTTTCAGCGCTAATGGGTCTTTACAACCAATCAATTGGGAGGTGATAAAATCACAGTGTTCCATCCATGAATAAGCCGCTTTTTTAACTGCTTTATCTTCTCTTATCACATGAAGTATTTTGGCCCAAAACCATTCTGATGAATAAATCCCTCCTTCATATTTGGTAAAATCCTCACCTCCCCAAGTACGGGAAACATGGTTGATTTCTTCTGCTTCATCTATGGCTGTATGGTCTTTCCAAAGCACCATCATGGCATTTGGATTTTCTGCAAATTCAGGTTTCATTGCCAGAGAAACTCCATTTTCATCTACAGGCATAGGTGATGAACCTGTAGTATCCACACAAATAGCTTTTACCTGATCTTTGGAAACTCCTGAATTGGATAAAACAGCTTTGATGGTTTCCTCCAATCCTTCAAGATGGTCCAAAGGATGCTGTCTGAATCTGTTTGAAACTGCGTCGCAATATTTTCCGGCCTTCCATCTAGGATACCAGTAGACATGGCTTGCAGGACAGCTTCCATCTGCTGTATTCACCAAGACTACTCTGACGGAATCAGATCCGTAGTCCAGTCCGATTACAAATTGATTGCTCATTCTAATTTAATTTTTCAAATACTCCTTTTGCCAGTCCAAAATCAAGGAATTATTTCACCCTGATCATTAAAACTGAATTGGCGGGAGCATCTACTTTGAGGATATTTTTATTGAGTTTAAAATCTGAGAAGCTGGCCTTTTTCACTGCATCCTTTTTCTCAAATGTATTGTAAGTATCAACACTTGAAGCTGTCACAATTTCTCCAGAAACAGTTTTAAATTCCTTACCCAGTAAATCTATATCTAGACTTACTTTCTTGTCGGGGTGAATATTGGCTATACTGATATTGACTGTTCCATCTTCAGATTTCGAAGTAGAAACATGCAGTGCCTCTGCACTTTGCTTTCCAAAAGCCACTTTTTCTGAACTAAGAAAATGATCCAAAAGAATCGCATCTTTGTGCGGTTTGTATAGGTCAAACACATGATAGGTCGGAGTCAGAATCATATCATTCTCATTGGTGAGGATGATTGCCTGAAGGACATTGACTGTTTGTGCCAGGTTGGCCATGTGAACCCTTTCAGCATGCTTATTGAATATATTCAGCGTAATAGCCGCAACATGGGCATCTCTCATGGTATTCTGTTGATACAAAAATCCCGGATTGGTACCCTCTTCTACTTTAAACCAAGTACCCCATTCATCAATGATCAAACCCACTTTCTTTTCAGGGTCATATTTATCCATGATCTGACTGTGCTTGGCTATCAGGTCATCCATTACAGCAGCTTTGTTCAGGGTTTCAAGATATTCTTCTTTGGTAAATTTTGTGGCTGCTCCTTTTTCCTCCCAGGTTCCCGTTACGGTGTAATAATGCAAAGACAAACCATCCATCATCTGCAAAGGAATATTTTTCATCAAAACCTCTGTCCAGTTCAAATCCCAGTTGTTTGCACCACCGGCAATTTTATAGAGCTTATTGCCTCCATAATCTCTGGCATAAGTCGCGTACCTTCTGTATTCATTGGCATAATATTCTGGTGTCATGTGGCCACCACAGCCCCAGCTTTCATTTCCTACACCCCAATATTCAATGTCCCATGGGTCTTCCTGTCCATTTTTTCTTCTCAAATCTGCCATAGGACTCTCTCCATCAAAGTTGATGTATTCAATCCATTTAGACATTTCTTCGACAGATCCTGAACCCACATTACCAGTGATATAAGGTACGGTGTTGATTTTTTTGGTAAAATTCAAAAACTCATGCGTTCCGAATGAATTATCTTCAGTGACTCCACCCCAATTGGTATTGACCATTTTTGGTCTGTCATTGGGATCACCTATTCCATCTGTCCAGTGATATTCATCTGCAAAACAACCACCCGGCCACCTCAGGTTTGGGATCTCCAAGTCTATCAAGGCCTGCATCACATCCTTTCTGTAACCATCTTCATTGGGAACATCAGAATCAGGACCCACCCAGATTCCTCCATAAATATTCCTGCCTAAGTGCTCTGCAAAATGCCCATAGATATGCTTATTGATCTGCACATTTCCGCTTTCTGTGTTGACAACAAGCTTATTGGTCTGTGCATGGCTTTCAAATGCCAAAAAGACCACTGAAAAAAGCAAGGTGATCCTGAGTTTGAGTGAACTGTTCATTTTCATTTTAGGCTGATTGTTATGTATTGTTGTTTAATGCTGACTCAGGCGTATTGGTGATTTTTTTTCAATCTTGCAGATTAAAACACCTTACGGCTGCTTCTTTTATAGACTTAAATATAATTCTTCGAATACACTCATTTCCTTCTCTTTTGTTCTTTCTGTATGTGGTAACCATTAAAAGTGAAGGAAGGGACAATATAAAAACATTAATTGTAATTTTTACACTAAATAGAAAAAATCAGCCTTTGGTTTACCTTATGTACGCGCTTCATACCGATTAAAATGTACATTTTGGAAAAACCGGTTCCATGCCTAAAATAAAACGCTTATATTTAAAGTGTAATTAAAACACTTTAAATATAAGCAAAGCCCAAACCTATATTTTCCACTACTTGAAGACTACAATGTTGACCCGTAAAACATCCGGTCACATCAAATCGATAAACATCAATAACCCCATTTGATATGAAAATAAAACCCATACTCCTGTTTTTGATAGTACTTACATCCCTTCACAGCTATGCTCAGGAAATCAAGCTGAAAGCACCTGTAGGTTTTGATCAAATCCAAAAAGACCACCCTAAAGGAAGATTGGATACCGTATCCTATCCCTCAGCAACAGTAGGCGTGGACAGGATAGCAATGGTTTACACCCCGCCTCATTACTCAGTGGAAAAGACATATCCGGTTCTGTATCTTTTGCATGGAATAGGTGGAGATGAAAACGAATGGCTCCGTGAGGGTTCTGCTCAGGTGATCTTTGACAATCTTTATGCAGCGGAAAAACTCAGGGAAATAATCGTAGTATTTCCAAACGGCAGGGCCATGAAAGATGACCGGGCTATTGGAAATATTTTTGACAGTCTGAAGGTAAAGGCTTTCTCCGATTTTGAAGCTGACTTGATCAATGATCTTATTCCCTTCATCGAAAAACATTATTCGGTGATTAAGAACCGAGAAAGTAGGGCCTTGGCTGGACTTTCCATGGGAGGTGGGCAATCTTTGAATTTCGGATTAGGGAATTTGGAGAAATTTGCCTGGGTTGGGGGCTTTTCTTCAGCACCAAATACAGGACAGGCACGGGAAATAATCCCCAATCCTGAAGAAGTTAAAAATAAACTGAATTTACTCTGGATCTCCTGTGGCCTGGATGACAACCTTTTGCCCGTCAGTCAAAAAACACACGAATACCTTAAAGAAAATGGGGTCCCTCACATTTTTTTCCTAGAGCCCGGCGGGCATGACTTCAATGTCTGGAAAAATGATTTATACCTGTTTTCCCAGCTTCTTTTCATAGACTTGGACAAAAGTGAGTTCCCAAAATACACCTTGGTGGAAAGGAATTAAAGCTGCAAACCTGCACTTACCCAAAAACTGCCGAAGGGGGCAGAAGATCTCTGCAAGCACTGAGCGGTCTGGTCTGCACTCCCTTTGCTGGGATTAAAAAACGGGCGCCAGGAAATGCACTTGAACAAAAACACATTTCCTGGCGCTGATTCTGTTTGCTCACTGAAGCAGACCCAGTACCATCTTAAAATATGAAAAACACATATCCTGAAAAATTTTCCAAAAAATGAACGCATTTTTGCCCCGATTGAAGAAAAGCATAAAAACTTATCCAATAAATGGCGCCTTAAGCTTACATTAGTATGCTAAATCCGGAAATTCCCTTTTAATTTACCTCTATCCCCCGTTTAGGGAGAGATCCTGAGCGAACATTGACAAATTAATTTTATACAGATGCAATATTCCAATCAAAAAAGGCAACTGGTCGCAGTTGACTGTATCATTTTTGGGTTTGATGGCAATGAATACAAACTCTTGCTCATTCAAAGAGGATTTGCTCCCGAAAAAGAAAAGTGGAGCCTTATGGGTGGTTTCGTACAGGAAGAAGAATCGTTAGATGAGGCAGCCAACAGAATCCTGAATCAGCTTACGGGCCTTCATGATATTTACATGGAGCAAATCCAGGCTTTCAGTCAGCCGAAAAGAGATCCCATTGAAAGGGTTATTGCTATTCCATATGTGGCTTTGATTGATATTGAAAAATACCAGCAGCAGATCAATGATAATTTTCATGCCCATTGGTTTCCCCTGAAAAATTTACCCCAGCTGATTTTTGACCATGAAGAAATGGTCAATGTTGCTTTGAATAAATTGAGGTATAAAGCAGCATTTCACCCTATTCTATTTGAATTGCTGCCTGATAAATTTACACTTCCCCAGCTTCAGGCCATGTATGAGGGGCTCTATGAAACCAAAATCGACAAGAGGAATTTTACCAGAAAACTGCTTTCAACCAAGCTTTTGAAAAAAGAAAACGAAAAGGATAAATCCAGCTCCAAAAAAGGGGCTTTTTATTACAGCCTTGATGAAGAAAATTACAAAGACAACTTTTTGAGTTTCCACAATTTCATGCCCAAAAGCGAAATCTTCTTCGAAAACAATTAATTTTTTATCAAAATTTTTTTTTATCAGATTTTTTATGTGTAATTAAGACACTTAATTTACAGGAAATATGAATAACCTCAAACAAAACGAAGTATGGTTTCTTACCGGAAGCCAGCATCTATACGGAGAAGAAACCCTTCGTCAAGTAGCGGAAAATTCTCAAGTTATCGCCAAAGAGCTAAACCAAGCTGATGATATAAGTGTGAGTATAATTTTCAAACCCATTGTCAAAACTGCAGAGGAGATTTATGCAGTATGCCAAGAGGCCAGTCAAAACAAAGCTTGTATAGGGGTAATCACATGGATGCATACTTTTTCGCCTGCAAAGATGTGGATTGGTGGATTGAAAATCCTTCAAAAACCCATGCTTCATTTGCATACGCAATTCAACAGGGATATCCCGTGGGATAGCATTGATATGGACTTTATGAACCTCAACCAAAGTGCCCATGGTGACCGTGAGTTTGGCTTTATGGTTTCCAGGATGAAGATCCAAAGAAAAGTAGTTGTAGGTCATTGGAAATCAGATAGGGTTAAAAAACAGATTGACACTTGGGCAAGGGCCGCATCAGCTTGGGCTGACTGGCAGGGAGCTAAATTCGCAAGGTTTGGAGACAACATGCGCAATGTCGCCGTGACAGAAGGCGATAAAGTGGAAGCAGAACTTCAATTTGGTTTCGCTGTCAATACATTTGCAGTTGGGGATTTGGTCGCCTACATCAATGCTGTCAGCGACTCAGAAATCAAAACCCTTGTTGAAACCTATGAATCTGCCTACCTATTGGCTGATAGCCTAAAATCCAATGGAGACAGAAGGACTTCTCTGCTCGATGCCGCACAGATAGAAATTGGCATGCGGAAATTTTTGCAGGAAGGTGGCTTTAAAGGTTTCACCAATACTTTCGAAGACCTTCACGGAATGAAGCAACTCCCCGGAATCGGCACCCAAAGACTGATGGCTGAAGGTTATGGCTATGCCGGGGAAGGGGATTGGAAAACAGCAGCATTGGTAAGGGCCATGAAAGTCATGGGAACAGGACTGGAAGGCGGAAATGCATTTATGGAAGATTACACCTACCACTTTGAACCTGAGAACAATATGGTACTTGGGGCACATATGCTCGAAGTAGATCCGGTGCTGGCTTCCGGTAAGCCCAGCTGCGAAGTTCATCCGCTGGGCATTGGAGGTAAAGAAGATCCTGTCAGATTGGTATTCAACGGAAAATCCGGACCATCACTCAATGCTTCGTTGGTGGATATGGGGAACAGGTTCAGGTTGGTTGTCAATGAAGTGGAAGCCGTAGAAGTCCCGCATGCCCTGCCGAAACTACCCGTGGCCAGGGTAATGTGGAAGCCATTGCCTGACATTAATACAGGTTGTGCAGGATGGATTTATGCAGGAGGAGCGCACCATACCTGCTTCAGCCAAAGCCTGACTACAGAACATTTGGATGATTTTGCCAAGATTGCCGGAATTGAAAATATCACCATTGATAAAAACAGCAACCTAAGGCAGCTTCAGAATGAAATCAGGTGGAGTGAAAAATACTACTCCTAAATGGATTGGAGCTAAATTGAAGACCGGGTAGGCAGCCCGGTTTTTTTTGTGTTCACTTTTTGATACAAAAATTAAATTAAAACTAATGAGTTTTTCTTCGTAGGTATCTTACCTAGGTATTATTTCCCTATTCTTGACAATACGTATCTTTTTGCAGAATTGGGGGTCAATGTAGGAAACGTATTTCTCGTCACAGGTGGGGCAGGCGTCACTTATTTCCTCAACGAACGAGTTGCTATACAGGGTAGGCTCAATAACTTTAATGGAGGAGGAGTTGGCTTGGTTGTGCTGTTTCCACACAAAAGCAGAAGGAACAGATAAGAATCCTCAATTGACTTATCAAAAGAGATCAGGCACAGACCTGATCTCTTTTGGTGTTTAGAAAAAATCCAAGCTTGGCTCATTATAGTCCTTGATGACAGTGAACACATTTTCAAGGTATTCAAAATCTTCCTTGGAATGCATGGTCGTAAGCACCACAGCCTGCATACCGGCATTGGCTGCTGCTTCAACACCTTTGGGTGCATCTTCAAAAACAATACATTCTCCTGGAGCCATACCCAAAAGCTCTGCCCCTCTGGCAAAAGTTTCAGGATCAGGCTTGCTGTTTGTCACATCATCGGCACTGACAATACAATCGAAATAGGTTCTGATATTCAAAGTATCCAATACAAAGTTAATGTTGAACGGTATGGCAGCCGAACCAATTCCGATTTTATATCCTTTGGTCTTTAAGTTCTCCAGGAAGTCCATAAAACCTGGAATCGGTTTGATATGATTGATATAAACCTGCTGGTACCTTTTCTCCTTTTCCAAGGACCAGTACGTCATTTCTTTCTCGGTCATGGCATTTTCTCCCAAAACCCGAATAAACAACTCCCTGTTTTTTCCATACATCTGCTTCCAAACTTCCTCCATGCTTATTTTGACTCCCAGGTCCTGGGTAAGCAATTCATGCCAGGCCTTGGCGTGAAATCCCATATCGTCGATAATTGTCCCATTCAGGTCGAACAAAACAGCCTTGAAATTCCCGCCCATAATTACTTTCTTTTCAACGCAATTTTGGCTTTTTCGACAATATTGGCTGCATTCAAGCCATATTTTTCCAGCAGCTGGGTCGGTGTACCGGATTCCCCGAAGGAGTCATTCACCCCCACATATTCCAGCGGAGCGG
>NZ_REBN01000177.1 GCF_007692705.1 Mongoliibacter sp. | reverse complement strand
AAGCGGGGGGACTTGACATTAAGTATCAAGCTTGGGATTCAGGGGACATTCTTATTTTCATCTATCTGGTTTTTATTGACGGGAGTTTTGTTTGCCTGGTTTTTCCTCAGCCGAAATCAAGAGCTGGCATTTTTCGGGTTTTTGATGGCAATGCTACCTGTGGTTTTATATTTTTTGATATGGTTTTATTTCGTAAAAAAAGAACCCGAAAAGAATGTGACGTATGATTGGGTGATGTGGATGAATAGGATATCCGGCTTGTCATTAAATGTTTTTTTCGTCTGGTACTTTCTGGAAAATACCCAGATCTTACAAGTCATGTGAAAAAACAATCATACTTCAATGACATCTCCATGTGTCCTTTTTATAATTTGTTTAGCAAGGAGTTTATTGTTTTTGATGAGCGAAACTGATAATTCAGAAAAAGCATTTGACCCGAAAAGCCATTGAACTCTTCGCCCTATCCATAATCTGCTTTTGAAATTCTTATTCCAGATGCGTGAATATTCTGTTTCGATCTGATTCCTGTCAGAAAACTTCAATAAGCACTCTGAAAGTATTTTGGCTGAATGTATAGCCATCGCCATGCCGTTGCCGCAAAGGGGGGTGATAAGTCCAGCAGCATCACCAATCATCAAAATATGATTTTCTATCAAAGGTTTTGGCTCGAAACTTATTTCGTTAATCACTTCTGGTTTTTCAAATAAAAAATCTGAATTGTTGAAGAGGTGATTAAGTTGTGGATTTTTACAAAGCACATTTTCTTCAAGTGATGCTACACTACCATACTTTTTAAGATGCTGTGAGTTACCCAAATAACAAAGGTTAAATTTCCCCTCTTCGATTTGATTGATACCGCAATACCCCCCTTCAAAATTGTAAAGTGCTACTTTATCGGCATCGAAATCAGTCTGGATATGATATTTCACGCCAATGAATGGACTTCGCTTTTGCATGAATTCCCTATCTAAACTTTTGTCCAACTTGGACCTTTTCCCAAAGGCCCCAATCAAATATTTGCATTCCAATTGTCTGCCATCGCTTAACAGTAACTGAAACTGCTCAATTTTGGGATCATAATCTGCCTCTTCTACTTGAACCTGCAGCATAAACTCAGCACCTTCTTTTTGACATTCTTCAAAGATAAACTGGTCGAGGACATATCGGCTAATTCCGAATCCACCCAAATCCAGAGATATGTTCGCCAAGTTCCCTTTTATAGAACCCAACTCGAATTGCGTGATATTACTGGGATAAAAATCTTGGGGAAACAGTCCTTCTTTGTTTAAAAAATCTTTGACCTCATTGGAAATATACTCTCCGCAGACCCGGTGAAACGGATAGCGTTTTTTCTCAATGACTAGCACTTCTCTTCCTGCCTTTGCAAGTTGATGGGCTGCTATTAGGCCACCTAAGCCACCACCTATGATAATAATTTCTTTGTATATCACTTTAAATAATATTCATATTGGCTTAAATATATCCCTTCTTCTTACAAAAGCGGGTTTGAACAATAACCTTATAATTTAATTTAGGTTTTATAGTTGGGGATTTAGAACGGTATTCCTTTTAATTTTGTCATAACCTGGACTTAGGCATCAAAAAGTTTCGATTCCCAAAATATTAATTATTTTTACAACCTATTGAAAACGAAAGACCATGTCTCCAAATCCCGTAACAATCCTAAAAGAACATAAGTTGAGAATTACCAATTGCCGCAAAGCAGTTCTTAGTACTTTTTCTGACAAGCAAAGTGCTTTATCTCATGCGGATTTGGAAGATATTCTCAAGGAAAACTATGATAGGGTTACTATTTACAGGACGCTGAAGACATTTCTTGAAAGCGATTTGATCCACAAAGTATTGGATGATTCCGGAGCTACCAAATATGCGCTATGTTCTCATAATTCGGATGGCACTCATCATCATGACCATGAACATATTCATTTTAAGTGTGAAATCTGTGGGAAGATCAAATGTTTGGAAGAAGCTACTTTACCGAAAGTGAGTTTACCCAAAGGGTTCGTTAACAAAGAAATGAGTCTTTTGGTAACTGGAGTTTGCGACAAGTGCAATTAAGCTTCTAAGGGTTCTGTAGGGGTTTTGGATTTTGGGCCATCGGAAGGCCAAATGATCCCTGGGGGCAAATCTATTTTCGGAGGAGTGTAGTCTTCTATACCCCCATCCCCATCGTCATTGTTATCTCCTTTCCTCGAAATCTTCGGTTTTGTTAAAGTAGCGACAAAGTATATCAACACCACATAGGCTAAACCGCACAAGACTAAATCTACAACCAAGCTACTCATATCACTAAAATTTCCTTTAATTTAACACATTTCATTATAGAAGTCAAAGTATTAACCCTTTACAAAGCATATTGATTTCTTATTTTGATAAAAATTTAGAAGCATTTGTGATTGATTTGTGAAATAGGGCAGATAATAGGATATTTGCGCTCTGAAAAAAAATATGTAAATGATAGTAAAAACTAAAAAATATCAACTTGACACAGGTACCTATATCAAAATAGGTTTGGGAAATATCTTAAAGGAACAATGGTGGGTAGTATTGATAGCATTGGCCATAGCATCCGGTTATTTTTGGATAGCCTCATGGTGGTGGATTAGTATGGCTATTTTAGCTTATGTATTGTACTGGTTATTTTGGGTAATTCAATTTGCGGGTGTAACCCAAATGGAACAGAATAAGGCTATTTTTGAAAGAATGGCATATGAAATTGATAGCAGGCAGATTTTAATGAAAATTAATACCAAACAAGGAATGCCAGTTAAATGGGACATGATCAAAAAGGCTGAAATCAAAAAAGATGCTTTCATATTGACCATGTCCAAAGCACAATTTATTCACCTGCCTTTCAGGATATTCAATTCTGAAAATGAGAGAAAGTTTATGGAGACGATTTTGAAGAGAAAAGGCTTTACGGCCTAATGCAAGTTTTGTTCTTCTAAGAGACCAATCAAGTTTTATCAGCTAGGTTGGTCTTTTTTTTTGACTAAAAAAAGCCAGCCCAAAATGGCCAGCTTTAAAATTACGGTTTCAAAACTGAAACTTATCCATAAATTTCTTCTAATATGTCCGCAAGTCTTATTCCTGCCGCGGTAAGTCTTTCTTCTGTATGATGGTAATGTTTATAAATATATTCATAGCCTATTCTGTTATTTTCAGGAATGTCATACATATCAGGCCTCATGGCAGCAGCTTCCCTCAACCAGTCTGCCGGGGTTTTGCTTGTATACTCTTCTTTCAGTTCTGGCGTAATCCTTTTATTCAGTTCATGGGCAATTTCAGAATAGCTCATTTTTTTATTGGCAATCATATCTGAATCCCAAATTGCATGAATATTAGTCTCTTTGTTGAAAAAGCTTACTTTCACATCATTTCCCCCTCTGTCTCCGGGTTTGCCAACATGAAAGGGTTGGTGCAGGTCCCCAACAATATGAATCAATAACCTCAACTGATCTCTTTCTTCCTCTGGGCTTAGTCCACCTTTTTTTAAATTTTCTTTAATTTCCAAAAAAGCGGAGTAAGCATCTCCCGTTTCCTCTTGAATACTGGGATCATATTCCCCGTCTACTGTAGTGACCCAATGCCATGTGTTGGTGTAGTCATACTTTTTATCGGCTCTGATGTTATCCATCCATATTCCCACACCTGAGATGGATTGATTCTGGAGAATTGCCTCCACCTTTTCTACAGTTTCAGGTTTCATATGCCATTCAGCGAGTTTGCCTATCACATAATGGCCTATAGCACCCCATGCAAAAGAGCTTGTTTGCGTACTGATGACCAAAAGGAAGGCCAAGGTTAATTGTCTGGTAATTTTCATTTTTTGAAAGGAAATATTGTGGAAATAGGGTTGAAATACAATAGAAGTAAGATTGAAATATGGTATATAGCGTTGAAATACAGTAGAAATAAGATTGAAATATTTTAGAAACAGGGTTGATATAATTTTTAAAATTTCGTCAAAAGACTGTTTAAAGAATTAAATTTCATCCGTATTTCACTCATTTCATGTTATCGTTATACTTGGACAATTTAGGAGTTCAATTCATTAACAGCAAGGTATGCCATCAGTCCTGCCCCGATTTCCATAGCATCTTCGTCGATATCAAAGGTGGGCGTATGGACACCTGAAGTAATTCCTTTTGATTCGTTTCTCGTGCCAAGACGGTAAAAACAGCCATCTATTTCCTGTGTATAATAGGAGAAGTCTTCAGCGGCCATCCAAATATCTAGGTCCTCCACATTTTCTTCTCCAAGATAATCTTTGGCTGCATTTTTTGCTTTCTCTGTTAGCACTTCGGCATTTTTAAGAAATGGATAGCCTCTACGGACCTCAAAATCAATTTCCCCACCCATTCCTTCTACGATTCCTGTAGCAATCTTCACCATCTGAATATGGGCTTTTGCTCTCCATTCTTCGTTGAGGGTTCGGAAAGTGCCTTGAATCTTGACTTCATTTGGTATAATGTTGGTTGCACCAAGAGCTTCCACCCTTCCAAATGAAAGAACAGATGGAATTTTCGGAGATGCATTCCTGCTAACCACCTGTTGTAAAGCCACGATCATATGAGAAGCCATCAATACTGGATCAGCCAATGTTTCAGGCATGGCTCCGTGACCTCCCTTTCCGGTAATCGTAATGTAAAGTTCATCAGCACTGGCCATGTACATTCCTGACCTGAATCCTACTTTTCCTACAGGAATCAAAGGCATCACATGTTGGCCTATGATACCTGAAGGCCTTGGATTTTCCAGGACATTTTCTTTGATCAGTAAGGATGCACCACCAGGAATAAGTTCTTCTCCGGGTTGAAAAATCAGTTTTACTGTACCTTCTAATTTGTCTTTTATTTCACTGAGAATTTTAGCGGCACCCAAAAGAGATGCAGTATGTACATCATGACCACAGGCATGCATAATACCTAGGTTTTTGGATTTATAACTTACTTCGTTTTGCTCAATAATTGGGAGGGCGTCCATATCACCTCTAAGAGCGATGGTTTTTTTCTCTGGATTCTTTCCTTCAATCAAGGCTACAATACCGGTATTTGCTTTCCTTTCTAACTTGAGTATCCCAAAAGATTTCAATTTTTCTTCCACGAATTCCGCAGTCTTATATTCTTGAAAAGAGAGCTCGGGATTACTATGGAGGTGCCTCCTAAGAGCAATGAATTCTGATTTATATGCTTTTGCTAAGTTCTTAATCTGGTCTTTCAACATCCTCTACGGGGTCTGGATTTACATAACCTTCCCTCTGGAACCTATCTTGAATGATACGTACTGTTGGGAATTCTTCTTTGAGTACATGGTAATTGGGCTGGGCTTCAACACGGTTGATGAATTTACCTACTTTCAATAAATACCTGGGTTGCTGGTACTGCATTTCTGCTTTGATTTCTGGGAATTTTTCTTGGATCTCATCCCTGGTTTTAAAGGCCTGTTCGCGGTCAACACCACTGTAAATTAAAATTGTAAAGCCATTCCAGTATCTTTCACCTTTATTTTTGTCCTTAAAAGCCGCCAGTGCATATTCCAAATCATTATCCACGGCACCTTCTCCAGGCTTGGGAGCTTCTTCGATTATCTTCTTGGCTTGCTCATCAAGTGCTGGAAATGTTATCCTTTCGCTGCTTATGTCTTCTGAATAGCCAGCAAATTCATCGGCTTTTGGTCCGGATTTTTTGAATAAGGCACAAGAACTCGTGAAAGAAACGAGAAGTACGATGGCAGCTAAAGATCTTTTCATAAGGGTGCTATTTTCTTTAATCAATAATGACGCACTTACCACTTTCAACGTCTTGTTCTACGCTTTTGTACTTCACATCTGACACTTTTTTGCCGTCTGCATATTGTACAGTGACTCTGTCATTTCTTCCATAGACCTTTTCAGATTTTCTGGGAGCGACTACCTGAGGTGCAGCAGTTCGGTTGGCTACTGCAGCAGCAGCTTGTCTATTGGATCCTGGGTTTAAAGTGCTCCCCACTTCTTCTTTTGAAGCGGTTACCTTGGTATCATCCCTTCTTGGTGCTTGGGCTGCTTTTACCTGATTTGGATCCTGTGTAGGCAATTCTGCTTTTGCTAGGAAAGAGATTGTATCTTCGTTGAGTTTACCTACGAAGCGTTTAAACATTTCAAAAGCTTCAAATTTATAAATCAACAAGGGGTCTTTTTGTTCGTACACGGCATTTTGAACTGATTGCTTCAGGTCATCCATATCGCGTAGGTGTTCTTTCCAGTTTTGGTCAATGATGGCCAGGGTGACATTTTTCTCTATGGCCCTTATCAGGTCTCTGCCTTCATTATTGACTGTAGATTCTAAGTTGATTACTACACCAATCTGCTTGAGACCGTCAGTAATCGGTACCATGATTTCTTTAACTGTAGCACCTCTGTTGGTATACACATCCTGTAAGATCGGCATGGCCTTAACCAAAATCCTTTCACTTTTCTCTGTGTAGTGTTTATATGCTGCATCAAAAAGCTCTTGGGTCAACACATTGAGATCTTTAGACTTGATATCGTCTTCAGAGAATTGATGATCAATTCCCAGAGAGCTGTAAATATTCATTCTGAGGTTTTCGGTGTCTTCTGTACTTTTGCCCATCTGTACAAGGTCAAAAGCAACATCATACATGATATTCAAAATGTCAAGCTCAAGACGCTCACCCATCAAGGCATTTTTACGCCTTTTGTAGACAACTTCCCTTTGGGAGTTCATCACATCATCATATTCCAAGAGTCTTTTCCTGACTCCGAAGTTGTTTTCTTCAACCTTTCTTTGGGCCCTCTCTATAGATTTGGTGATCATGCTATGTTGTATGACTTCACCTTCTTCTAAGCCCATGCGATCCATAAGCTTGGCTATCCTATCGGAGCCAAACATACGCATGAGGTTGTCTTCCAAAGAAACAAAGAACTGTGAAGAACCTACATCTCCTTGACGTCCTGAACGACCTCTTAGCTGTCTATCTACCCTTCTGGATTCGTGCCTTTCCGTTCCGACTATGGCAAGTCCACCTGCGCTTCTGGATTCTTTGGTAAGTTTGATATCTGTACCCCGGCCTGCCATGTTGGTGGCAATGGTTACTGTGCCTGGTTTTCCGGCTTCGGCTACAACATCTGCTTCCTTGGCGTGTTGTTTGGCATTCAAGACCTGGTGGTTGATTTTTCTGATGGTAAGCATTCTTGACAATAGTTCAGAAATCTCAACAGAGGTGGTGCCCACAAGTACAGGTCTTTTTGCATTGGTCAATTCTACGATTTCGTCAGCTACCGCATTGAATTTCTCCCTTACTGTCTTGTAAACCTTATCTTCCCTATCATCTCTGATAATTGGCTTATTCGTAGGAATCACTACTACATCTAATTTGTAAATGGTCCAAAATTCTCCAGCTTCCGTCTCAGCTGTACCGGTCATTCCGGCAAGCTTGTGATACATCCTGAAGTAATTTTGAAGGGTAACAGTAGCATAAGTCTGCGTGGCATCTTCAACCTTGACATTTTCTTTGGCCTCTATTGCCTGATGTAGACCGTCAGAATATCTTCTGCCTTCCATGACACGTCCTGTTTGCTCATCGACAATCTTGACTTTTGAATCGACAATGATGTATTCTGTGTCCTTTTCGAACATACAGTAAGCTTTCAAAAGTTGGTTGACAGTGTGGATTCTCTGAGCTTTTATACCGTAATCCTTAATGATTTCTTCCTTTCTTATGAGCTTCTCCTTGTCGTCGATATTAGGATCTTTCTCCATTTCGGCGATTTCCACACCAATGTCCGGTAGGATAAAAAAGGTAGGATCTTCATTTTTGGTAGTGATAACCTCAATACCATTGTCCGTAAGCTCAATACCATTGGTTTTTTCTTCAATGGTAAACAAAAGTGGCTCATCTGCCTCAGGCATATTCCTTTTGTTGTCCTGGAGGTAGAAGTTTTCTGTCTTCTGCAGGATAACCCTTATTCCAGGTTCTGAAAGGTATTTAATCAATGGCTTGTATTTAGGCATTCCTCGGAATGCCCTGAAAAGTGCCAAACCACCCTCTTTTTCATTTCCTTCAGCGATAAGTTTCTTGGCTGCCGTCAAATATCCCTGAACAAGTTTTCTTTGTTCGTCAACCAATGTTGCCACCCTCGGTTTCATTTCAGCAAATTCATGCTGATCTCCTCTTGGAACAGGTCCCGAAATGATCAGTGGTGTTCTGGCATCATCGATCAATACGGAGTCAACCTCATCAATCATGGCAAAATGGTATTTTCTCTGTACCAAGTCGTCCGAATTACGGGCCATATTGTCTCTCAGGTAATCAAAACCGAACTCATTGTTGGTGCCATAAACAACGTCTGCGGCATACGCTTTCCTTCTGCCATCCGAGTTTGGAGGATATTTGTCAATACAGTCCACATCCAATCCGTGAAATTCAAAAAGTGGAGCATTCCATTCGGAGTCTCTTTTGGCCAGGTAATCGTTGACCGTAACCAGATGAACACCCCTTCCGGCAAGAGCATTGAGATAAGCGGGAAGTGTAGAAACCAAGGTTTTACCTTCACCTGTTGCCATCTCCGCAATTTTACCTTTGTGCAATACCATACCACCCACCAACTGAACGTCATAGTGGACCATGTCCCAGATAACCTCGGTGCCGGCTGCCATCCATTTATTGTGCCAGATGGCCTCATCGCCATTGATCTCAACATTTGCCTTTTTTGCAGCCAGCTCTTTGTCTTTGAGGTTTGCTTTTACCACCAGCTTCCCGTTTTCTTTAAATCTTCTGGCTGTTTCTTTCATGACAGCAAAAGCATCCATCATGACTTTGTCCAAAACCACTTCAAGTTCCTCATCTCTTTCAGCTTCGGTTTTTTCTATTTCGGTAAAAAGAGCGTCCTTCTCATGTACCTTGTCAGGTGCCAAAGCTTCTATCTGTGATTTAAATTCAGCAATCTTATCATCGAAAGATTTCAAGTCCTCATTGATGATGGACTTGATTTCAGCGGTCTTTGCCCTCAGCTGCTCATCGGACAATGGCTGTAACTTTTGAAAAGCCTCGTTGATAAGTGCTACCTTCGGGGTAAATTCCTTTATATCTCTATCAGACTTTGTTCCGAATACTTTTGCCAATCCTTTGGCTATAAAATCTAACATAATTCAGTTTATATAATTGGGCCTTAAAATTACGGCGTTTTTATTAATAATAGTAATCCCTTTAATGTTCTTATGGGAAAGGCTTTGGATTCAGTGTTGTAATCAGCCCTCAGTCTGAAGGGAAATCTTACCTTCAAAGACTTGTTTGGCTGGACCTATCAAGAAAATATGGTGGAAGCTGCCATCAGTATTTTCAGTAAACCTGACTTTTAGGTTTCCACCAGGAGTTTTGATTTTAACTTCTCGCAATTCATTCCTTGAGCCATAAACGAGGGCACATGCAGTGACACCTGTACCGCAGGATAATGTCTCATTTTCCACCCCTCTTTCGTATGTCCTGACATGTATTTCATTTTCATTTATTACGGCTACAAAGTTGACATTTGTCCCTGAAGGTTTATAGCTTTCAGCGTAACGTATTTTGGAACCCTCTTCTTTAACGGGATAATTATCAAGCTGCTCTACAAATCTCACGTGATGTGGAGATCCGGTATTCACAAAATAATCCTTACCAGCGTTGGATAAGCTCGAGACGTTGCCCATTTTAAGATAGACTATATCGTTTTCAATTTTGGCATCATGGGCACCATCAATAGCCAGAAAATGTGTTTCCGAATCGATTATTCCCAGAAATTTGGAAAAAGCTACTGCACATCGTGCACCGTTTCCGCACATGCTTTGACTTCCGTCTGCATTGAAATAAATCATTTCAAAATCATAGCCTGATTTGTTTCTGACCAAGATTAAACCATCGGCTCCAATACCGAATTTGCGGTCACATAATTTTTTGACAAGTGATAGGTCTTTTTCAGGAAAAGCCTCAGTCCTGTCATCAATCATTACAAAATCATTGCCTGTACCTTGATATTTATAGAAAGAAATTGTCATTGTTGAACTCCCTTTATTTTAGGGCATAACATTATTTTCAAAAACCAATCCAAGATTTATTGGTTTTGCAAACATAACCAACTTGTCATAAAAACAGACGTATTGTCTTACTTTCGGTTTTTTAATCAGACCGAATTACTTAAATTGGAAGTTGTTGTGTATGAATATATCATTCTAAAAAAACCAACCTATATGAAAAAGACGACTTTTAACGTATCAAGAAGATCATTTCTAAGCCACAGTTCAAAGGCTACCTTAATGCTTGGAATAGGCAGTAGTGCCATAGGTTCAGCCTTTTTGACTGCCTGTGGAGAAGGTGGGTCAGAAGAAGAAGTACAGATGTTAAGTACCGGTTTTGAGCAGACTCCGTTGGGGTACGATTATGCATCATTAGAGCCACATATTGACGCCATGACCATGGAGATTCACTATTCCAAGCACGCGGCAGCCTATGCCAATAACCTTGCAGACGCTGCTTCTGAAGAAGGAGTTGACGTTGGAAAACCTTTGGAAGAGGTAATGATGAATATATCCAAGTACTCCACCAAAATGAGGAATAACGGAGGAGGGCATTATAACCATGAGCTGTTTTGGAAAATTATGTCTCCAGATGGGGGTGGAGAGCCAAGCGGCGATTTGAGAGAAGCAATTAATGGTGCATTTGGAAGTTTTGATGAATTCAAAACAAAGTTTGAGGACGCTGCCAAGAGTCGTTTTGGTTCAGGTTGGGCATGGTTGGTGATTGACAAAAATAACCTCCTACAGATAGGCTCTACGCCCAATCAGGATAATCCATTGATGGATTTATCAGATTTTCAAGGTATTCCTTTGATGGGAATTGATGTTTGGGAACATGCGTATTACCTCAATTACCAGAACAGAAGGCCTGACTATGTATCAGAATTTTGGAATGTGGTAAATTGGGATGAAGTGAGCAATAGGTATAACACTCTTACCGAAAAGTAAAAATAATTAATCCCTGAGGGGATATTCTTGAAGATAAATTAGGCCAGTTGCTTGGCTAGACTTTTATAATAGATTCTAATACACATTAGAGCGGCTCTTATGGGCCGCTTTTTTTGGTTTGTGGGGAAATGTTGATTTTTCACATAAAAAAGGCCCAAATACCATAGATTTTGGGTTGTATTTACCCCTTTAATGGCATAGGCATTGCAAAGTGTGAGAGCATAAACCAACTATAATTTATTATGAGAAATACTATGAAGAATTTCAGAAAAGGATTTTTGATTGCCTCAATAGCCCTGTTTGGATGGGCCTGTTCAGAAGATCAGGGTGAAACTTTTGATGAACCAAAAAGCAGTGCTTCACTTTCTGCTACTGTGGAAGGTGAAAACTCAAATCCACCTGAGCTCACTGAAAGAATCATTGTAAACGGATTTTCAACAACTGATTTTAAAGTAGGAATGAAAGAAGTGGAAATGCGTTATGCTGCGAAAGCAGATATCCTGGCAGGAATTGGTCTCGGTGGTATAACGCTAAATACT
This sequence comes from Mongoliibacter sp., assembly GCF_007692705.1. GTDB lineage: Bacteria > Bacteroidota > Bacteroidia > Cytophagales > Cyclobacteriaceae > Mongoliibacter. The sequence continues at coordinate 20,539 of NZ_REBN01000177.1, read as the reverse complement.
GCTGTGAATACTTCTCTTCAAACCAATGCATCTAAGGAGCAAACCTTGGTCTTGATGTCATCCGGGAATGTTCAATCTGAAACTGTGGCACAGGGTGAAACTCCTGATGGGAGTTACCAGGAAATAGATTTTAGGCTTTACAAAAACACAACAGCCGAAACTTCAGAAACAATGAAGGATAAGTCTCTTTGGATCGGTGGACAGATAGGTGGAGATGATGCATCGATTTGGTTGGATCAGGAAATGTTGATTACAGCAGAATCTGCCGATGAAGATGGAGTAATGGTAGACGGGGACACCGCTATGGAGGTTGTGTTTAATTTAAACAAGCTTTTTGAAGGGATTGATTTTTCTGCAGCAGTAGATAGCAATGCGGATGGAATGATAGAGATCGGACCTGGAAGTGAAGATGAAAATGCTGCCATATTGGCCCAAATAGAAAGTAATATTTCTTCAGCCGTAAGTTTTAAGAAGAAATAAACCATCATAAAACAACAGAAAAAAGGCCGGAATTTCCGGCCTTTTTTGTTTTCTTTGGAACTATCAAAAAACTCCAAAAAAGATAATATTATGCAGGATCCAAAGAGCCTTTCTTCAGTAGCAGCATTCCATCAAACATTTAAACACCCGGTATTGCCAAGTCCTCAAATCCCCGATAAGTCTAGGTGCAATTTGAGGATATCTTTGATTGCGGAAGAGTTGAGGGAATTGGAAGAGGGAGTTGCCAATAAGGACATCGTGGAAATAGCAGATGCCCTATGTGATATCCAATATGTGCTTTCCGGAGCCATTTTGGAATTTGGATTAGGTGAAAAATTCAAGGACTTGTTTGATGAAGTACAGCGTTCCAATATGAGCAAGGCCTGTAAAAGTGAAGAGGAAGCTCTTGCCACTCAAGCCCATTATCAAAGTCAGGGGGTGGAGTGTTTTTTTGAAAAAGAGGGTGAGTTGTATTTGGTGTACCGTGCTGGAGATAGGAAGACTTTAAAGTCTATCTATTATTCTCCTGCAGACCTGGAAAAGTTCCTAAAATAAAATACAAAAGCCCCACATTTCTGTGAGGCTTTGTACCAGGAGCGGGAATCGAACCCGCACGGCCGTGAGGCCACAAGATTTTAAGTCTTGCGTGTCTACCAATTCCACCATCCCGGCTTCACTCAGGCTATGCCGGAGCTACTTATTCTTAAACAACAAAGCCCTTATGTAAAGGGCCTTTTTGTGAGCGAGAGACGAGATTCGAACTCGCGACCCCGACCTTGGCAAGGTCGTGCTCTACCAACTGAGCTACTCTCGCTTTTCAAGAAACATTTTGACTTTGACCTTTCGTCTCCGTCATTTGTGTGTGCAAAGGTATATCAGTTTTCCAAATTTGCAAAAAGCGCATCTAAAAAAAATTTGCTGAGAAAAAGGAATCTGCTCCTTAAAATTGATAGTCAGCAACTTAATTGAGCTTTAAACTTGCCAAAATTTTTACCATTTCCGCAGCATTCTTGGCATTAAGCTTTTTGAGGATTTTTTTTCGGTGAGTAAATACCGTGTTTCTGGATATACATAATGCTTCTGCAATTTCGGTAGAGCCCATTCCTTTGGCGATCAGTTTGGCAATTTCTAGCTCTTTTTTAGTGAGTAGAAGCTTTTCCAAAGCTTTATCATCTTTTTTGAAAACTACTTTTTCGCCATTATCTTTTATATAAGAAAAACTCCAATCATAGCCTGTGAGGTGTTCATGATTAGTGACCTGAAGTCCGATGTGCAAATCAAAAATAAAATTGCCCTGCATATCTATCAGATAAGGTTTTGCTTTGGTGAAAAACCAGATTTCTTCTTGTGTAAACTTATGAAGCCATCTTAAAGTATAAGATAATTCAAAAGTTTTTTTTTCACTTAAGGTGGCTTTTTCAAATTTTTCCAGCACTAGGTTATTGAACTCAACATGCTCTCTTGCATCATCTGGGTGTAATGCTGAGATTACTCCCGCTATTCCATGACTTTCCAAGAACTCTGTAGAATAACCACTTATATCCTCAATATTTTTTGTGAAGAATGCCAAGCTCAGATCTCTGTAGTCAAAGCAACCCATAACCAAACCTTCTTTCATAGCGAGGGCCTGACTCATCTTCTTTAAGTCTTCTATTACCTGTTTTTCCTCAGGTACACTGATTGGGCCCTTTTTATTCCAGTAGGAAAAAAAATCGGAAAGTTTATTCTGTTTTTGAAGCTCCTCAATCAAGCTGATTCCCATATATTGGCTTTACTATTTGGTGTTTTTGACCACAAGCTAACAAATTATTCAATAATCAGGCCTCAAATTTTTTCTTGATTTCATTCAACTTGAGTAAGGCTTCTACTGGAGATATCGTGTTGATATCTATTTGCTCCAGCATTTCCTGGGCTTCCTTAAATTTTGGATCGATATCAAAAAGGCTTAATTGATAGTTGTTTTTTGGTATTTCCTTTAATTTTTCGTTGGAAGCATTCATAGCCTTATCTTTTTCCAGATGAAGCATGATCTCGGATGCCCTTAGTACTACAGCATTGGGCATTCCTGCCATTTGTGCCACATGTATACCAAAGCTGTGTTCGCTACCTCCCTCTTTTAACTTCCTCATGAATATTACTTTATTGCCAACCTCTTTTACCGAAACATTGAAGTTTTTGACTTTTGGAAAATCCTCAGTCAATTGATTCAATTCGTGGTAATGGGTAGCAAAAAGGGTTTTTGCCCTGAATTTTGGGTGATTGTGTAAGAACTCCACAATAGACCAGGCGATGGAAATGCCATCGTAAGTGGAAGTTCCTCTTCCAATCTCATCCATTAATACCAGGCTTCTGTCAGAAAGATTGTTGAGAATGCTTGCTGTTTCAGTCATTTCAACCATAAAAGTTGACTCACCTTTAGATAAATTATCCGAAGCTCCTACCCTGGTAAATACCTTATCGATAATGCCGATTCTGGCATAGGAGGCTGGAACAAAACTGCCCATCTGGGCCATCAAGACAATCAGTGCAGTTTGTCTCAATAGAGCAGACTTACCCGCCATATTCGGTCCTGTAATGATAATTACCTGTTGTTTATCGTTATCCAGGTAAATATCATTCGGTACATATGGCTCGCCGATGGGTAATTGTTTTTCAATCACAGGGTGTCTACCGTCTTTGATCTCCAAAGAATCAGTATCGGCAATTTTAGGTTTACAGTAATTATTGGCTTTAGCTACCCTAGCAAAAGACAAAAGGCAATCTGCTGTTGCTAAAACCCTGGCATTTTGCTGGATTTGGGTAACATAGTCAGCGGCATCCTGAACCAATGCCAAGAAATACTTTTGCTCAATGGCAATCATTCTTTCTTCAGCATTTAGTATTTTTTCTTCATACTCCTTCAGTTCCGGAGTAATGTACCGCTCTGCATTGACGAGCGTTTGTTTTCTGATCCATTCCTGAGGAACCTTGTCTTTGTGTGAGTTGGTCACTTCAAGATAATACCCGAACACTTTGTTGAAAGCGACTTTGAGAGAGGTGATACCGGTTCGTTTCAGTTCTCTTTGCTGAAGTGCTACCAAATAATCCTTTCCGGTATTGGCGAGTCCACGGTATTCGTCCAACTCATCGTCAACATTGTCTTTGATGATGTTGCCTTGATGAATCAGCATAGGGGCATCTTCCTGCAGTTCTTTTTCGATTTTTTCCAATAAAAATTCACAGGAATGTATTTGGTCGGCAAGTTTCTTAAGAGCGTTATTCGAGGTTTCCTTCAATAATGCCTTGATTGGCAAAGTACTTTTCAGGGCCTTTTTCAATTGGTTCATCTCCCTTGGGTTGATTCTTCCAACAGCTACCTTGGAAATCAGCCTTTCCAGGTCTCCTATATGTTTCAGGTGAGTCAGAATCTCTTCTCCTAGCTCAGGTTTATTGTAAAATAATTCTACAATTTTCAAGCGTTCTTCTATGGGTTCTTTTTCTTTTAAGGGAAGGACCAACCACTTTTTCATCATTCTAGAACCCATCGGGGTCACTGATTGGTCTAGAATACTGATCAAAGGAACGCCGCCTTCTTGCTGAGAAAAAACCAATTCAAGGTTGCGGATAGTAAATTTATCAAGCCATACATATTTTTCTTCGGCTATCCTGGATAGCGAAACAATATGTTTAACCTCCTTGTGTTCGGTTTCTTCCAAATAGTAAAGGATTCCTCCTGCTGCTATGGTAGCAAGTTGTAGGTTTTCTATACCAAAGCCTTTTAGGTTTGCAGTAGAAAAATGGTTTTTAAGTTTTTCATAAGTGTAATCATACTGAAAAACCCAATCCTCACAGTGAAAAACCGTATAGTTGTCTTTTAGCATCTCCTGTGCTCTGGCTTTGGAAGCTTTGGAATAGATTACTTCCGAGGGAGCAAAGCTTTGCAACAATTTTTCGATATAAGACACGCTGCCTTCGGAAGCCATAAACTCTCCTGTAGAGAGATCCAAAAATGAAATACCAAGGGTGTCTTTGCCAAAGTAGATAGATGCGAGGTAATTGTTTTTCCTTTTATCTAAGACATTATCGTTAAAGGATAGTCCAGGGGTGACCAATTCGGTAACTCCTCTTTTTACGATTCCTTTTACTCCTTTAGGATCTTCAAGCTGATCGCAGATGGCCACTCTATTTCCTGCTCTTACGAGTTTTGGCAGATAGGTATCTAGTGAATGATGGGGAAATCCTGCCAATTCAATATGAGACGCGGAGCCATTTGCTCTTTTGGTGAGAACAATGTCCAAAACTTTGCTGGCAGTTATGGCATCTTCACCGAAGGTTTCGTAAAAATCTCCAACCCTGAAAAGTAGCAATGCTCCAGGATGTTTTGCTTTGATAGCGTTATATTGCTTCATCAGAGGAGTTTCCTTAACTTCTTTTACCTTCGCTTTGGCCATATTGTCCTCTATTGTTTACTTTCTGTTATTTTTAGGAAATATTAAAAGCCTGAAATTATAATATATCAAAAGGGAAACAAAACAGCATGAGAAAATTAAGCATGGAAGAATTGAATAGGCTATCGGTAGATGAATTTAAAACGACAAAAAAAATACCCATTACAGTCGTTCTAGATAATATAAGAAGCTTAAATAATGTGGGTTCTGCTTTCAGAACTTCGGATGCTTTTTTAATTGAAAAAATCATGCTTTGTGGAATCACTGGGCAGCCTCCGCATAGAGATATCCAAAAAACAGCTTTGGGTGCTACTGAGTCTGTAGATTGGGAATACTTTGATGATACTGCTGCAGCAATTGAGCAGCTGCGGGAAGAAAACTACACAATATGTGCCTTAGAACAGGTAGAGAATAGTGTGAAGCTACATGACTTCATTCCCGGGCAAGGTATTAAATATGCGCTTGTTTTTGGGAATGAAGTTTTTGGGGTGGAAGACAATGTACTTAAATCCTGCGATCACATTCTGGAAATCCCTCAACTTGGGACCAAGCACTCTTTGAATATTTCAGTTACTATGGGAATTGCGATATGGGATTTCGTATTTAAAATGGGTGTTTTGAGCAAATGAGTCATATTTTAGGACAAAAAAAAAGGGACCATAGGTCTCCTTTTTTTTGTTGTTTGGTATTTGCTTTAATCTTCTTTGAACTTATCAACAATGTATAAAAATAGGTTGAACGATAAAGTCGACATGTTCTCCTTTTTGATATCTTTTTCCCCGCCTTGTCTGTAAATCGGGTTTTCTTTTCTAATGTTATTTAATCTATTTGTGTTTTCCTCTTTGTTGTATGTGTTATTTCTTGCAGAATTTTCAACCCTTGTATCATAATTAGACTCTGGACTTTCATAGCTGTTATAAAGGTCAGAATTTCTAGGGATGTCATTGATCTGCTTTTCCCTTTCCGTTTGGGCAAAAGAAGCAAAACTCAATAAAAAACAAACACTAAAAGCAATCATAAGCTTCGTTTTGCTCTCGAGAGAAATTTTGTTGGGAACTGACATATTGTGTGGTTAGCTATTAGCTTAGGTGAAACTAGGTTTTTTCGCAAATGTTTCCAAATTTACAAAAAAATTTATGCCAATGCAAACGATTGACTTTAGTGATTTTCAGCGAATAGAATTGAGGATTGGTACCATCATCAAGGTAGAGTTTTTTTCAAAAGCGAAAAAGCCTGCCTACAAACTTTGGATAGATTTAGGAGAACTGGGAGTGAAAAAATCTTCAGCACAGATTACAAAAATTTATCAAATGGAGGAATTAATCGGAAGGCAGGTGTTGTGTGTATGTAATTTTGAGCCAAAGCAAATAGCTGATTTTATGTCAGAGGTATTGGTAACAGGCTTTCAGAATAATGAAGGGCATATTGTGCTTTCATCTGTAGATTTCCCTGTACCGAATGGGGCCAAACTTCATTAAATAAAAATCTTTAGGCCTTGTTCTGTCAATTCGGTTTTGTAAACCTCTAAGTCCCTGCAATCTCCGCTTTTTACTTGGCCCGTTTCCAAGTCAAACCTATATTCATGAAGCGGGCAAATGATTTCATTGAAACCATTGATTTTCCCCTCATTCAAGGCTGCCATTCGATGAGGGCATTGTGGTTCGAATGCGAAAATTTCTTGGCCTGATTTGACCATACAGACTTTTTTTGCTCCAAGTTGAACTGTTTTGATTTGCGCTTCAGGAAGCATTTCCTCGACCTGTTTTCGGCTTTGTCCAAGCGTGAAAGTTTTCATAATGGTTTTAATATTTGTAAATTACTGGTTATAAACCTAACATAAACATACCATGAAAAAAATATTGATACTGCCATTATTGTTTTTAACAGGTCTCCTATATGCTCAAAATATAGAAGGGGCATGGAAAATGACGCATAAAAACGGTCAACCTGTGACAGGTGAAGAATATGTCAAGCTGTACCAAGATGGATATTTTGCCTTTGGAGCCAAAGAGTCTGATTCCAACAAATTTTTGGGAGCAGGAGGGGGAGAATTTTCATTGAATGGGGAAGACTATTCGGAGACTTTGGACTTTTATACCTTCAAGCCTGAGTATGTTGGAAACACTACAAAATTCCATATCAACATGGCTGATGGCAGGATGGTAATCACTGCAGACCTTGACGGACAAACCTTGGTGGAAATATGGGAAAAGGTTGGCTCAGGATCAAATGACTTGACTAATAATTGGGTATTTACCGGAAGACAACAAGATGGAGAAATTTCTAGAAGTACTCCAGGTGACCGTAGGACGGTAAAGATCCTTACAGGTGGAAGGTTTCAATGGATAGCCTTTAATTCTGGTACAAAAGAATTTATGGGAACAGGGGGCGGAACTTATATTGCTGACGACGGTAAATATACTGAGACAATTGAGTTTTTTTCCAGGGACGATGATAGGGTAGGTGACAGTTTGAATTTTACCTATAGAATTTTGGATGGGGAGTGGCATCATAGCGGCTTAAGCTCAACAGGTAATCCGATTTATGAGATATGGACTCGTTATAAAGACGCCTACAAACCCGCTAAATAAATTCAACTTCAATATCTAAAGTCCTCTTCAACCTAAAATAGAAATTATTAAATTCTAAATTGATATATGTTTTTTGGAGGGTAACATTTGTCTGAATAAAAAATGATGACTTGAAAATGTGGATAAATAGAACTTAAAAAAAACATTACTTAAGCCTTGAAATTTAATTTTCAGGGCTTTTTTTTATAACAATTTTACTTCCTGATGTCTATAACAGCTTATCAAATGATCATTTACAAGCCCTGTGGCCTGCATGTGCGCATAGAGGATGGTGCTTCCCAAGAATTTAAAGCCTAACTTTTTCATGTCTTTGGCAAGTTTGTCAGATATTTTGGTGTTTGGGGGTACCTCTTTCATACTGGCAAAGTTATTTTGTATAGGAGTGCCACCCACATATTCCCAGATAAAATTACTGAAACTGCCAAATTTTTCCTGAACTTTTAAAAATCGCTTAGCATTATTCACTGCTGAGCGGATTTTTAGTTCATTTCTGATGATTTCTTTATTATTGATTAACTCTTTGATGTAAGATTCAGGAAATTCAGCGATGCTAGTGTAATCGAAGTCTGCAAAAGCTTTTCTGTAACCTTCTCTTTTTTTCAGAATTGTGGACCAACTTAAACCCGCTTGTGCACTCTCTAGCACTAAAAATTCGAATTGCTTCCTGTCATCCCTTACAGGAACTCCCCATTCCTCATCATGATACCTTTGGTAAGCGTCAAAACCTAAGCACCAGGGGCATTTGGACAATGGGGTTTGATTTTGTGGGTTCATGCTTTTATTTAATTTAAGAGATTACTCTACTGATTCGAGAAGTGTCCTGAAAACCACAAATTTATCCTTAAACTTATCTATGGTGTCTTGCTGAAGTTTTGGGGCATATTCTTTTTGATATTCCATTAAGAGCTCCATACTTTCAGCAAAGTATTGTACAGAATAATTGACGCTTCCATCCTCTGCATCATGCATTATCCTATAAAATTTATTTTCGATAAATTTGCCAGTGGCAAGCACATCAGGAATGTGGGTATCCTTCATCCAATTCACCCACTCCTTTTCTACCCCTTTTTCAATATTTACAGTAACATTATATAATATCATTGGAAATCAATTTTATAGTTAATTTTGTCAGCTTCAAACAAGAACAAATATAGTTCGATACAGTTAAAAAGTCTGTTAAATCGCGATTTGATTATCTTTTATTTACCAATAATGCAAGAGCAACTGACCAAAAATACTAAAGAAGTCCAGAAGAATTCGTCTCAGAATTACATCAAAATTTTCCAGATAATCATCAGCATTTTCTATTTGGTAGGTTTGATAGGTATGTCTATACCAAGTTTACGGCCATATTTTCAGATGCTTACACCTTTCCATTTGTTATTAAACTTCGGAATACTTCTTTATTTTCATAAAGACTGGAACTATTCATTTTTGATATTCATAGCTGTTGGATTTTCATTGGGGTATGGGTCTGAGGTTATGGGAGTACACACAGGTTTTCCATTCGGAGATTATTGGTATGGTGATGTATTGGGTTGGCAGTTGTTTGAAGTTCCACTAATGATCGGGATTAATTGGCTTATTTTGGTTTATTGTACCGGGAACTTATTTCATGAAAAAATCAGTAATGATTGGCTTGCTGCCGGCTTAGCTTCCTTGATGATGATGCTCATAGATGTCATCATAGAACCAGTAGCAGTAACCTTGGATTTTTGGAAATGGGAATCTGATATCATTCCTTTATCCAACTTTTTAGGCTGGCTGGCTGTGGCTTTTATAATTCAACTCTTTTACAGAAAATTAAACTTTAATAAAAAAAATGCAATTTCCTGGTATTTATTGTTCAATTTAATAACATTCTTTGCAGTATTAAACTTTATCCTGTAGTGAGAAAAATTTTCAACGAAACATTCTGAAGACTTTAAAGTTGCCTATATGATGTATGCCATTCTCTTCATAATTATTGGATTTGTTGCAATGGAATTTTCAGGCTGGTTCATTCATAAATATATCATGCATGGACCTCTTTGGAATATACATAAAACGCATCATCAGCCTAGTAAGGGATTTCTAGAGCTTAATGATTTGTTTTCGCTATTCTTCGGAAGTGTCGCAGTTCTTCTGATCTTTCTAGGAGTGGCTGAACTAGATTACAGGTTTTGGATGGGTGTAGGGATTAGTCTTTACGGTATTCTCTATTTCGTGATTCATGATGTTTTGGTTCACAGAAGAGTAAAAATGTTTGAAAGACCAAGAAACAGGTTCTTGATGAGCATATTCAAAGCACATCAGGCACATCATGCTACCAATAAAAAGGATGATGCAGTTTCATTTGGACTCTTCGTCGTTCCTAGAAAGTACTTTAAAAATAAATCAAAGTGAGCACTTATTCTATTAAAGATCTTGAGCAACTTTCCGGTATCAAAGCCCATACACTAAGAATTTGGGAACAAAGATACAATTTGCTTTCTCCGAAGCGGACAGATACCAATATCCGTTTTTATGATGATGATGACCTTAAATTAATTCTCAATGTTGCTCTTTTGAACGACAATGGCTTCAAAATAAGCAAAATTGCAGGAATGACGTTTCTGGAAATGAAAGAGGAAGTAGTAAGGCTTACAGAGAAAAATCTTACTTATGATGATCAAATCCATGCACTGACGATCTGTATGATCGAAATGGATGAAGATCGCTTTGAAAAAGTGCTATCTACAAATATCCTCAAGATAGGTTTTGAACAAACCATGTTGAACATCATCTATCCGTTTTTATCCAAAATTGGAGTTCTCTGGCAAACAGGAGCTATAAATCCAGCCCAAGAGCATTTCATAAGTAATCTTGTCCGTCAGAAATTAATAGTCGCAATTGATGGACAGGTATATAAAGGAGGAGGAAAGAAGTTTTTATTATATCTTCCTGAGGGCGAACTTCATGAAATTTCATTGCTTTTTGCTACTTTTTTGATCAAGTCAAAAGGTCACAAGGTTGTGTATTTAGGACAAAACACCCCCAAAGAAGATCTAAAGCTAGTCTATAAGCTTCATAGTCCGGAATATCTTATGACGGTGATCACTACTTCACCAAATTCCCAAGAAGTTCAATGTTATATAGACAATTTGTCAAGCCTCTTTAAAGATTCGCAGATCATTATTTCAGGTTATCAGATTGTTGGGCAAGATCTTCGGATGCCAAAAAACGTAAAAGCTTTGCACTACATCAGACAAATTAAAGAATACTTGGAGGAGATTGAAATCGAGTTTCAAGAGAAATAGTTAAGAATATTTTAAATAAATTAAACAAAGTGGGATTATTTAATCCCACTTTTTTTTATCAAAAAACTCCTAAATTAGAGCAATAGGAGTGATTTAGAGATTTATTTGAAGGGTTTACGTAAATCTTGTTTAATAAAAATGAAAAAAAATTAGACAAAACTTTTGGATTATGTTTAATCATTACTACATTTGATTAAACAAAAATCAGAAAGCCATGACAACTCTAGAATTTAGTTACTCACTTCACAAACTATCCAGTTCTTTGAAGCCCTTCGCACTGAAATTAACAAGGGACATGGATGATGCTAATGACCTTTTACAAGACACAATGGTTAAAGCCTTCACAAACAAAGACAAATTTACAGAAGGTACTAACTTGAAAGCATGGCTTTATACGATTATGAAAAACACCTTCATTACCAACTATCAAAGAATGGTAAGAAGAGGCACATTCGTAGATACCACAGATAATCTACATTATATCAATTCAGGATCTATTCTTATAGAAAATGGAGCTTATGGTGACTTTACCATGGATGATATCCAGTTAGCTATTGAAAAATTGGATGATGTTTATAAAGTTCCATTTATGATGCATTACAAGGGATTCAAATACCATGAGATAGCAGACAAACTGGAAATTCCCATTGGAACTGTTAAGAATAGGATACATATTGCAAGGAAAATTTTGAAAGAAGACCTTCACGTGTACAGACACAAAAATTAATTTATATGGTTCAAAAGAAAGTGTTGGTGATTGGTTCCGGCTTTGCAGGATTATCAGCAGCCACACATCTTGCGCATCTTGGATATCAAGTAACCCTTTTAGAGAAAAATTCAACCCCCGGCGGAAGAGCAAGAAAGTTCGAAGCCGAGGGTTTTACTTTTGATATGGGCCCAAGTTGGTATTGGATGCCAGATGTGTTTGATACTTATTTTTCTCATTTTGGTAAAAAGACAGCTGATTATTATGACTTGATTCGCCTAGACCCTTCTTACACGGTAGTATTTGGGGAAAAGGATTTTATGGATATTCCAGCCAACCTTGCGGAATTCAGAAAATTACTTGAATCAATAGAACCCGGGGTTGGACCTAAGCTCGATGAATTTCTCAAGCAGGCAGCCTACAAATATAAAGTTGGAATCCAAGATCTGGTGTATAGACCCAGCCGGTCCCTGATGGAGTTTGCCAGCCCTAAGCTACTGGTAGATATGATCAGGATGGATATTTTTCAATCCATGTCAAAACACGTCAGGAAATTTTTCAAAGAGGATAAAATTATAAGGTTGATGGAATTTCCGGTTTTGTTCTTGGGAGAAACAGCCCAAAACATACCGGCCTTGTATAGCCTTATGAATTATGCAGATATAGTCTTAGGTACTTGGTATCCTGCCGGCGGAATGCATAAGATCATAGAAGGAATGGTGAGTCTAGCCGAAGAAAAAGGCGTAAATATTCGTTATGATGCTGAGGTTGCTGAAATTATTGTTAAAAATGATAAGGCTGAATCAGTACTCTTGAATTCCGGTGAAAGTTTCGATGCAGATATTATTGTAGCTGGAGCAGATTACCATCATGTAGATAGCATGATGTTAGCGCCGGAATACAGAAATTACAATGAAGCATATTGGGATAAAAGGGTGATGGCTCCATCAAGCCTACTCTTTTATATTGGAGTGGATAAAAGGCTGAAAAATCTTAGACATCATAATTTATTTTTTGATGAACCTCTTGGGCCACATGCTGATGCGATCTACACTAATCCCAGATGGCCTGAAAAGCCACTTTTCTACGCATCTGTTCCTTCTATCACAGATCCAACTGTAGCACCGGAGGGAAAAGAAAACCTATTCTTATTGATTCCTCTAGCTCCCGACCTTGAAGATTCAGAGGAGTTGAGGGAAAAATATTTCCACATGATCATGGATAGGTTAGAAAAGCTAACTGGTCAAGATATAAGAAACCATATTATTTATAAAAGGTCATATGCTCATTCAGATTTCAAGTCTGATTATCATGCTTTCAAAGGTAACGCATATGGCTTAGCCAATACTTTGCTTCAAACAGCTATATTGAAGCCTTCCTTGAAGAATAAAAAAGTTAAGAATCTCTACTACACGGGTCAATTTACTGTTCCTGGGCCGGGAGTACCTCCGTCATTGATTTCAGGTCATGTGGTGGCAAAAGAAGTGATCAAAGAAAACAATCTGTAGATAAATTTGTATATTATCAGTATGGATGCAATTCAGCTCTTCAACCAAACCACCTTTGAGTGCAGCAAGCTTATCACCCAAAGGTATAGCACTAGCTTTACACTGGGGATAAAAACCCTTGATACAAAATTCCATTTGCCTATTTATGCCATCTATGGTTTTGTAAGGTATGCAGATGAAATAGTGGACACTTTTCATGACAAAGACAAAAAATCACTTTTAAGTTTGTTTAAAGCAGACACTTATAAAGCCATAGAAGATAAAATAAGTCTGAATCCGGTACTTCATGCTTTTCAACTGGTGGTAAACCAATACAATATTGATAAAAGTCTTATTGAAGCTTTTTTGACAAGTATGGAAATGGACCTGGATTTCAAAACTTATAATGATTCCAGGTACCATGAATATATTTATGGCTCAGCTGAAGTGGTTGGTCTGATGTGCTTAAAGGTGTTTTGTGAAGGAGATCAGGCTATGTACGAAAGACTGAAAGATCCGGCATGTAAACTTGGTGCAGCCTTTCAGAAAGTGAATTTTCTAAGAGATATCAAGAGTGATTACGAAGAAAGGGGAAGGGTTTATTTTCCTGGAGTGGATTACAATGAATTCAACCTGGATGCAAAAACCCTAATAGAAAAAGATATACAAAACGATTTTGATGATGCTCTTGAAGGAATTAAAGGTTTGCCTGACGGTGCAAAATTAGGGGTGAAAGTAGCCTACCTTTATTATTTGAAACTTTTCAAAAAAATAAAAAGTCTTGCTCCTGAAGTCATAACACATGAAAGAATTAGAATACCCAATGCTAGAAAAATCTCGCTTTTGTTGGGGACTTATTTTGGCAGTAAATTAGGTTTAAGCTAACGAATGGAAAAGTTTCTATACCTCACTCTAAACATATTGACCGGTTCTTTTGCTTTGGTCAAGTCCTATATAAGCAGGATTCAATATGCTGAAAATTGGTGTCTGCTTCTCCAAAGCTTTGCATTTACCCTTTTATTGATGAATGTATCCATTTATGAAAGAATCAATGCTTTACAAACAATTCCTAAAGTCAAAAGTTTATAGCCTATGAAGAATCTCCAAGTCCATATCGACCAGCATTCAGGCTTTTGCTTTGGAGTGGTGTATGCCATAGAAATGGCAGAAGAAATCCTTGATGAACAAGGTTATCTGTATTGTCTGGGAGATATTGTTCACAATGATGAAGAAGTGAACAGGCTCACAAAAAAAGGATTAAAAATCATAGATTATAATGATTTGAAGGACCTATTCAACGAGAAAGTTCTTATTAGGGCTCATGGAGAACCACCTTCTACATACGAACTAGCAATCAACAATAACCTGACATTGATAGATGCAAGCTGTCCTGTCGTACTCAAGTTACAATACAGAATCAAAAACTCATTCGATAAAGAAGAGTCAATTTATATTTATGGAAAGCATGGACATGCGGAAGTGATAGGACTTTTGGGTCAGACAAATAATAAAGCAGTGGTTTTTCAGGATATCAAAGAGTTAGATCTTGCCAAACTTCCCAAAAATATTACACTTTACAGTCAGACTACCAAAAGCACCGATAAATTTTACGAAATCAATCAAATCCTCAAAGAGAATGGCATTACAGTCAATACCAATGACACCATTTGCAGACAGGTTTCCAACAGGGATAAAGAATTGAGAGATTTTGCAGAAAAATTTGATCACATAGTTTTTGTAAGCGGGACAAAATCATCCAACGGAAAGGTTTTATTCAACGTATGTAAAGAAAAAAATGTAAATACCTACTTCGTGTCAAATCCAGACCAAGTTGAAGATTCTTGGTTCAAAGATGGTGAAACAGTTGGTATATGTGGGGCTACTTCCACGCCAATGTGGTTGATGGAACAAGTAAAAGTGAGGATTCAAACCTTTTAGGTGCCATAATCTTCCTACCTTTGTACAGTGCAGTCAACTTCAACACATATAGATAGAAAAATAGATCCCAAAGGTATTCTTATTGGATTATCCGTAATTTTTATATGGGCCATTTCTTTAATTTTTCTCTTACATTGGGAAATAAATTGGACGAACCCCCTCACCTATTTAGCAATCTTTTTTCAGACGCATCTTTATACCGGGCTTTTCATCACGGCTCACGATGCGATGCATGGAATAGTTTCTTCCAACAAAAAAGCCAATCATGCAATAGGATTTATTGCTGCATTGCTTTTTTCCTATAATTTCTATTGGAAGCTTTATCCAAAGCATCATGAACATCACAGGTTTGTAGCAACGGATAAGGATCCTGATTATCACCAATCGGATAATTTTTTTATTTGGTATTTGAGTTTTGTAAGACAGTACGTTACTATTTGGCAATTTTTATTAATGGCTATTACATTTAATATCCTTAAGCTTTTTCTTCCTACAGAAAATCTTATTGTGTTTTGGATGCTGCCAGCTATACTTTCCACCTTACAACTCTTTTATTTTGGAACTTACTTGCCTCATATGGGAGACTCTGAAAATAAACACCACTCTAAAAGTCAGTCCAAAAACCATATTTGGGCATTTGTATCCTGTTACTTTTTCGGATATCATTTCGAACATCATGATTCTCCCGGCACTCCTTGGTGGAGGTTGTGGAGAGTAAAGGAGGAGAACGCCTAAATAAACGGGCCTGTTTTACTCAGTGTTAACCACCAGGTTAAGAGACTTTCTTTCGGATTCTAGTTTAAAGTTTAACCCTTATTTTATCCAGCTTTCATATTTTTGAGATTTATTGGGTATAACCGAAAACAATTTACTTTATTTTAATCTTTTACAGGTATTGTTAATACCCAATTATGAAACACTCTTTACTGCTTTTTTTGATTTTATCTCATATTTCGGTTCTGTTTGCCCAAGAAGGTGTAGTCAGAGGAAGGGTATTTAACCCTATAAATAATGAGGCTGTTCCATTTGCAAATGTACTCGTACTTAATACGGATTATGGAACCGTAACTGATGAAAATGGGGACTATGAAATTACCGGTATCGAACCTGGATTATATAATATCAGGGCAAGTTTTGTAGGGTTTAGATCAAAAACTGAATTTGAGGTTCAGATTTCGCGTGCAAGGGCATTGAGACTGGATTTCGAATTAAAGGAAGAAGCATCTGACTTGGGGGAAGTGACAGTAGATGCTAAATTCTCCAGGTCTGATGAGACACCAATTTCAGTGAGGAGTCTTAATACGAATGAAATAGAAAGGTATCCAGGTGGAAATAGGGATATCAGTAGGGTTATTCAGTCTTTACCGGGAGTTGCCAGTACGGCGAGCTTCAGAAATGACATCATCATTAGAGGTGGTGCTCCAAATGAAAACAAATTTTTTATTGAAGGGATTGAAGTGCCGGTGATCAATCATTTTGCAACTCAGGGTTCATCAGGAGGGCCCGTTGGCATATTGAATGTAAATCTTATCAAAAATGTGGATGTCATTACGGGAGGCTTTCCGGCTGATAGGATGAATTCATTAAGCTCTTTCTTTGAATTTGACTTGAAAGATGGGAGGAAAGATAAGATGTTTACCCAAGTCACAATAGGAGCCAGTGAGTTTACGGTTTCCAATGAAGGTCCAATTGGAGAAAATACAACCTATTTGATTTCTGCAAGACAATCCTACCTTCAGTTTTTGTTTAGGGCCATTGGTTTACCTTTTTTACCAACTTTCAATGACTTCACAGTAAAAACCAAAACCAAAATTAATGATAAGACCGAACTTACATTTTTAGGTGTTGGAGCGATTGACCTTTTTTCCTTGAATTTCGATGTGCCTAACAATGAAACTGAGGATGAAAGAGAAAATAGGCTTTACTTATTGGAAAACCTACCTATATCCACACAATGGAATTATACTACTGGTCTGAAACTGAAAAGATTCAGAGAAAACGGGTTTTGGAATTTTATTCTAAGCCGGAATATGTTGAATAACCGATCATTCAAATATTTTCAAAATGATGATTCCAATCCGGCCAATCTTTTATTTGACTATACTTCTCAGGAAAGTGAAAATAAGTTTAGGGTAGAAAATAATATTTTCAAAGGAAGAACTACGATCAAGTATGGAGCAAATTATGAATTTGCCAGGTATTTTATCAGCAATTTTGATCGTTTTACCCTGGCTGGAGAAGGTGGAGTCATAGAGGTTAACGACAGGAGTTTTTTCAATAGTTATGGGGCATTTATCTCAGCAAGCCAAACCTCCAAGAATGACAGGCTTTTACTGACCGGAGGGGTACGTATAGATGGATCTGATTTTGGAGAAACTGCCAGAAATCCTTTAAATCAAATTAGCCCAAGAGTATCTGCATCCTATCAGATAGTACCACAATTATTTTGGACAGGAAATGTGGGTATCTATTATCAAAAGCCCCCTTATACAGCTTTAGGTTTTAGAAATAACGAAGGTGAATTGGTCAATCAATTGAATGATATCAAATTTATACGGTCTACGCATTTTGTTACAGGCATAGAAAAAGTGATCCCCGAGAAAAGCAGGAGATTCAGTCTGGAAGGTTTTTATAAACTTTACGCCAATTACCCTTCTTCACTCAGGAATGGTATCGCATTGGCCAATTTGGGGGCGGATTTTGGAGTGATCGGCAACGAAGCGGTGAATTCAGATTCTGATGGCAGGGCTTTTGGTTTGGAGTTTTTGGCACAGCAGCGCTTATTCAATGATTTTTTTGGTATAGCTTCTGTCACTCTAGTACGGTCAGAGTTCACCAATCCCAATACGGAAGGGTTTGTACCTTCTGCTTGGGACAACAGGTTTATTGTCAGTCTTACTGCAGGGAGAAGATTTGATAGAAATTGGGAGATTGGAGCAAGGTGGAGATATTTAGGAGGAGTACCATTTACACCGATAGATGTAGAAACATCTTCATTGAGAGAGGTTTGGGACTTAAGAGGCCAGCCAGTGTTAAACTTTGACCGCATCAATGCAGAGCGACTTGACGCTTTTCATCAGTTAGATTTTCGGGTGGACAAAAGATACTTTTTTGATAAGTGGAATTTGAACTGGTATCTTGACATTCAAAATGCATATAATTTTCGTGCAGACCAGCCACCACTTTTGGTACCAGAACGGTCAGAAGAGGGTATGCTGGTGGTAAATCCAAATGATCCCAGTCGCTACAAAATGAGACTGATAGACAATCCAGCAGGAACTATATTGCCTACTATTGGGATCATTGTAGAGTTTTAGATCAAATACCGCTGATTTCATTATTTTTGTCTCGATGAAAAAATGTATGCTTTTCTTGGGACTTATTTTTTATGGATCCCGTATTTTGATAGCGCAGGAAGTGGGAGAGCCCGAGAGAAAAGCAGGAGTAGCTGAGAGTCTCTTTGATTTTGGAGATGCGGTAATAGATTTTATATCAGGAGAGAAATGGGCTATTATTCCCGCTGTGGTATATTCACCTGAAACCAGTCTTGGGCTTGGAGCTAGGGCTATCCGTGTTTTTAGGTTTAAAGATGACAGTAGTACCGTCCTGAGGCCCTCCACTTTACCCATTACATTTCTGTATACACTGAATAATCAAACGATTTTCACGACGGAACTGGACCTTTGGGCCAATGAGAACAGGGATTATCTTAATGCAAGGTTAGAACTATCAAATTTTCCCTTCAGGTATTATGGAATAGGAAATGAGCCAATCCTGACTGAGGGCGAGTTTTATACTACCAGATTTGCATATTTTCACCTAAACTATGAAAGGAGAATAGCAGAAGGGGTTTACCTGGGTCCTCGTTATGAATTCCGTGTCGATGACATCAGAGACAGGCAGGAAGGAGGAGTTTTGGAAAGTACACAGCCATTGGGCTTTGATGGACAGAGGCTTTCAGGCTTGGGTATTGTGGGGAAATATGACACCAGAGATAATATTTTTCAGCCCAAGAAAGGTTGGAATAACAGTTTATCTTATATGGGTTTTGCTTCTTTTTTGGGAAGTAACTTTACATTCAGTCAATATGTACTAGACCTGAGAAAATATCTGAATGTTTCCCAAAATCAGGTTTTGGCAGTTCAGTCATGGTGGAGCTTTACCGCGGGTGCAGCTCCATTTCAACACGTCTCCCTGATTGGTGGGAGCGAACGCATGAGAGGGTTCTTTGAAGGACGCTACAGGGACAGTCATGCTATGGTGCATCAGGCCGAATACAGGTTACCTGTTTACAGGAATTTTGGAATGGTATTTTTTGGGCATGCAGGTCAGGTTGGACAAGAGTTCAGTCAGTTTGACTGGAACAGGTTTCGTTATGGTGCAGGATTTGGGTTCCGCTACAAACTCAATCAGGAAGGATTGAATATTCGGCTGGATATCGCCTTTGGAGATCAGAGGGCCTTTTACTTTGGGCTGAATGAAGTGATTTAATATCCTACAATTTTGGATTTGTATATCAATAAAAAAACCACCTTGTCAATAAGGTGGTTATGTATTTTCATTAATGGATTTAATCATTGAAAGTGGTATAGGAAGACCAATACACCTGAAAAGGCTGGTTTTCTTTGGTCTTTGATTTCAAGTTTTACGTTGACCTCTGCCTTTATGGTACCTCTAAGGTTGACCACATTTTTAAGATTGGCATTTAGTCTCACTTCAGAATCGACCAGCACTGCCTGAGCAAAGCGCAGGTTTTCAATACCATAATTCACCATCATTTTCAGATTTTTTACCTGTACGATCTGCTCCCATAAGTAAGGGACCAACGAAAGGGTGAGGTATCCATGTGCGATGGTATTTCCGAAAGTGCCTTCAGTTTTAGCCCTCTCTGGATCAGTATGAATCCATTGCTGGTCAAGTGTGGCATCCGCAAATTTCTGAATTTGCGCTTGGGTAATGTTATGGTAATCAGATACTCCAAGGTCCTGGCCTATGAATTTTTCGAAGTCTTCAAAGCTTCCAATGGTAATCTGGCTCATATTTTTAGATTTTTAGAAAAATAAAGGTATTAAAAAAATACATATTCAGGAGGACCGGAATAACTTTATGGGAAATTAGGAAGCAAACAAAAGTAAATAAGCTACTCTTAAATTATTCAGCAACCCATTCAGAAATGAGTAAAAATAGTCCTACGCCCAAATACATTCATGGCTACCAGGAGGTGGAGCAGGAAAGGTTACGCGAGCAAGCATCCGTTATTGAAAGGCCGATTTATGATTTTCTCGATTTCTCCGGAGTGAAAGAGTTGCTGGAAATAGGTAGTGGTGTGGGAGCACAGACAGAAATTCTGCTCAGGAGATGGCCGCATCTCAAAGTCACTGGGGTTGAGTATGAGTCCAGGCAAATTGCCAAAGCCCTGAAAAATATGGAGGCACTTGGGTATGGGGAAGAGCAGGTAACTTTCATTCAACAGGATGCCAAAAACCTATCCCTGACTATGCAGTATGATGCAGCTTTTATCTGTTGGGTTTTAGAACATATCCCAGAACCGGAGAAAGTGCTACACAGCGTCAAGCCTTTTTTGAAGCCTGGTGCCATAATATCTCTGACTGAAGTTTTCAATGCGACTTTC
>NZ_REBN01000134.1 GCF_007692705.1 Mongoliibacter sp. | reverse complement strand
GAGATAGAAGTAGATTTTGAAAAACTGGAAACAGTAAGAGAGCGATTGACTAAAATATATCACCTACAGCAAAAACATGGGGTGGATTCAATCGAACAGCTCATGTCGCTGGAACAGGAACTTGCTGACAAGGTGCTTCAAGTGGAAAACCTGGATGAAGAATTGGAGAAGCTGGAGTTGGAAGTAAAAGAGGCGGAGAAGTCTTTGATGGAAAAAGCGAAAGTACTCAGCGAGAAAAGAGCCACTTCTTTCAAACCCTTTGCTGGTGAACTTGTAAAGCTACTGCAACAACTGGGGATGGAAAATGCTCAGATCGAAATCAACAGCCAAAAAATACCACCAAGTAAAGATGGTGCTGACCAAATTGATATACTGTTTTCTGCAAACAAGGGGATCAAACCGCAAGCCCTGAAAAATGTCGCTTCCGGAGGAGAATTTTCCAGATTGATCTTCGCTATCAAATACATCATGGCCGATAAAATGGCCCTTCCTACCCTGATTTTTGATGAAATAGACACAGGTGTTTCCGGTGAAGTGGCACTACAAATGGTGCGCATGATGCAGGATATAGCGCAGAAGCATCAGGTTATTTGCATATCACACCTTCCACAGGTAGCAGCCAAAGGACAGCAGCACTATTTTGTATATAAAGACAACAGTGCATCAAAAACCATCAGTAAGATAAAGCTCCTTGCCGGAGAAGAGCGTATTGCTGAAATTGCCAAGATGATTGCAGGGGCAAGTCCTTCTGCTTCTGCATTTGAAAGTGCCAAGGAGTTGTTGGCAGATTGATTCGGGATTGTTTTAAATAAGATTGAGAGATGCCAGATGACCGATGTCCTATGTCGGATGTAGGATGACGCATCTCTATAGGCAGAACAAAAATGTCAGAAGAGTGTATAAATCTTGATTTTTCACCGTCTTTTGGGTCTTAAGTATAAAATGCTGGTAAAAAAGCGAATACATATAATTTTTAATCCGGTATAAAAATAAAACCACGAGTCATAGGGGCTCAAAAAGCCTTTAGGGATAAGAGGTAAAACCTATTCATTTAAGCTTTATGGAAATTTTACCTATTTTTACTTATTCATTAAAGAACCAACCTTAATTAAACATAGTATGGCAGAGAATCTATTAAAAGGAAAAGTAGGCATCATTACAGGAGCATTGGACGAAAATTCCATTGCATGGAAAACAGCATTGAAAGCCCATGAGCAGGGAGCAAAATTCGTATTGACCAATGCCCCTATCGCCATGAGAATGGGAGCTATCAAAGACCTTGCAGAGCAGTGCGGTACGATCGTGATCCCAGCTGATGCTACTTCTCTTGAAGATATTGAAAAACTTTACACCGAAGCCAAGGAATACTTGGGAGCTGATTTTGACTTTATACTCCACTCAATTGGCATGTCTCCAAATATCAGAAAAGGACGATCTTACGGTGACCTGAATTATGATTGGGCCATGAAGTCTTATGATGTCTCTGCTATTTCTTTTCATAAAATGATGCAGGTTGCTGAAAAAATGGATGTCATGAAAGATTGGGGTTCTATCATGGGCTTATCCTACATTGCTGCACAACGTGTATTTCCATTTTATACAGACATGGCAGATGCCAAAGCCTTATTGGAAAGTATTGCGAGAGGATACGGATACCGTTTTGGAAAAGCCAAAAAAGTGAGGGTCAACACCATCTCCCAATCCCCGACCAAAACAACTGCAGGAACAGGAATAGGTGGATTTGATACATTTTTTAATTTTGCAGATAAGATGTCTCCCTTGGGTAATGCTTCCGCAGAAGCATGTGCAGACTACATCATCACCATGTTTTCTGACCTCACAAGGTATGTTACCATGCAAAACCTCTTTCACGATGGAGGTTATTCTACCACTGGCATCAGTGAAGAATTGATGGATCAGTTTAAGGATATTTGATTCCATTAGTTGAAAATTAAAAGGATTAATTAAATCGTTTTAACATAAAAAATATCACAATGAAATTGAAGAATTTGATTCTAAGTATTTTGGCAGGAACATTTTTAGTATCCTGCAATACCGAAAAATCAGTACAGACACAAGACTTAAGAAGTGTAGAGGGGATAAGTCAACTTGAACAAGAGCATACACTAGAAAAAGAAAGTTACGCAGATAGTGTAAATGCAGGCTTGGTTGAAGACACTTTCAAAGGAAGTGCAAGAAGAGAAGCTAAAGGCAGCATTGGAAATGCAGACATAATAGTTAATTATGGCTCTCCAGGCAAAAGAGGACGCGTTATCTGGAATGGCTTGGTATCCTATGATCAGGTGTGGGTAAGTGGTTCTCACTGGGCTACTGCTATTGACTTTTCAGAGGATGTAATGATTGGGGACACTGAAGTAACTGCCGGGATGTATGGTTTTTTCACCATCCCAGGAAGAGAAGAGTGGACTTTAATTCTCAATAAAGTGTACGATCAGCACCTTGCCGATGATTACGAAGAGGAAGAAGATGTGGTAAGAATAACTGTCACTCCTGAAGAATTGGAGGAGGAGGTACAAAGGCTGACTTATACAGTGGAGACCGAATCTGGTAATCATGGTTACATCTCACTCAGTTGGGATAAGGTGAAGGTTAGTTTACCTGTGAGAGGAAAGTAAGGCAATAGATGGGGCTATTGTCAGTTCACCAATCCATTTACTCCTACCTGCCGAAGGAATTATGATATTCGTGTGCCTGCTGCAGTCAGGATTTAAGAAGGGCAGGGAATAGTAAAGGGAAATGGTTTTGATTGGTACTGGAATTTCGAATTTCGAACATCCAATAATGAATAATGAAGGAGGGGAAGCCCTATAATGGGAACTTCTCCCCTCTCCATACAGGGAGAGGGGTTGGGGGTGAGGGTGAAGAGAAGTACGCCTGCCTGCCGACAGGAGTTACAAAGGACGATTCCCGTCCGACTGGAGTCATCCGGGCGGGTACGGAGCTTTTCAGATCATCAACATCAAGTTAAAAGTTCATGATTAAAGGCTCCTTTCACCCAACACCACCGGTTCCTGAGCGAAGTCGAAGGATAACTTTTAACTTCTTAACAATTCATCAATTAAACAATACCCTAAAAGATTCCTCCTGCGTTCCAATGACAAACAGCTATTTCTCGCGGCGATCGCTGCGCCCGCTGCGTGAACCCTTTTGTCATTTTATGATCTGTAAATACCAAATTTTAAAATCTACCAATGACAAGGTGAAGTCAAACACACTCTTGACCATCAGGATTCAGTTAATCGGTTAATCAGTTCATCAATTACATTTACGAATTACGATTGACGATTCCCGTCCGACTGGAATCATCCGGGCGGACCCGTCCGACTGGATTGTCATCCGGGCGGAGACGGCGCCTTTTTCAGTTCGTCAGTTAATCAATTCATCGATTAACCCATTTTATCAATCCTGCGAGTTGATCAAATAGGGCGTTTTCCCATCAGTGATGATGATTTTGGTATTGGGAGAATTTGACAATTCCCTGAATGCTTCAATACTTCTTAACTCAATGATTTCCCTAACCAAACCTTCTGCAAGGATTTTTTGTGCATCACGGGTTCCTTCTGCTTCAATTCTTCTACGTTCAGCCTCTTTTCTTTCCCTATCCAATACATACTCCATTTGCTGAGCTTCCTGTTCGGCCTTGAGTTTCCGTTCTATGGCACGGCTCAATTCAGTTGGCAGCTGTATACTTTTCATCAATACACGCTCAATCTCAAAACCCCTTTCCCTTAAGGATTCATGCATACGGTCCTGAATTTTATTTTCGATTTCTGAACGCATTCCAGAATGCATGTCTTTGGCCATATATTGGGCAGTCACATCGGCTGCGGCAGATCGAAACACATTCATAATCAGAACATTTTCATAATTTTCTCCGATATCTTCCAAAATAAAAGGCACTTGTTTTTTCTCAATACTATACAAAATCGAAATCTCGGACTCAATGGTCAGTCCTTCTTTACTGGGAAGGTTTAATTTCACTTCCTGATTGACCGTTCTGACGGGGACTTTGATTACCCTGGAAGTGAAGGGATTGAAACCCACCAAACCGGCATCTGCTACGTCAGGAGAAAGCTTTCCAAACTTACTTTTCACCCCAACTTCTCCTTGTCGAACTACTGCACAGGAACTGAATATCAGTACCGACAATACGATTATGGACCATTTATTTTTCATAGGATTGTATTTAGTTTACATAGCCTACGAAATCAAATTTTAAAAAGATTCTAAAAGCTCAGATAAATTGTATAAAATTTAATTTTGCTAAACTTACATTTAAAAAATTCGTTTTAGGGTACATTATTTAAGACTGATAATTCCGATAAAAAGTTTCTTAAAATTTTATATTGAAGAAAGGATGAAAAATGAGGGATGAAGGATGAAGGTCAACAACAAGTCAAATCCACCGCGGCGGACAAGATGTTAATGGTTAAAAGTTCTTTTGCCCCCACCACCGGTTCCTGAGCGAAGTCGAAGGATAACTTTTAACTTCTTAACTTTTAACAACAATTTATCAGTTCATCAATATTCAACCACAGATACGCACGGATTTTCGCAGATAACCTCGCTGCGCTCTTCGCGAAACCGTTGCGTTCGCTGCGTGAAATCAAACACTTTACATAGTAAGAATAATAAAGCCCGCTGATGACGCAAATAAGTGCAGAAAGGGGACTGCTGATTAGTTTTTGGGGAAGATTTATATCAGACAAACAACTTGTCCACTGCGGCGGAGTTAATCAATTAAACGATTCATCAGTTCATCGATTAGTCAGTTCATCGATTCATCAATTAAACAGTTAACCAACAAACCTTGGAGGGTAAGCAACATGTAACTATTTTTAGACTTCCAAAAAATCCCACATTTTGAAAAATATAGCCATTCTTGCCTCAGGCAGCGGAAGCAATGCCGAAGAAATTGTCAAATACTTCAAGGATTCTCAAAAAGGCAAAGTAGTCCTGATTGCCTCCAATAAAAAAGACGCCTTTGTACTCCAAAGAGCCGAAAAACTAAAGATCCCTCACTTTACTTTTACCAAATCCGAATTGGATTCCGGAAAGCTTGTCACAAAATTACAGGAAGCTAAAGTGGACTGGGTAGTCCTTGCCGGGTTCTTACTCAAAATCCCAGCGAACCTCATACAGGCTTTTCCTGATAGCATCGTCAACATACACCCTGCCCTACTTCCTAAATATGGAGGAAAGGGCATGTACGGCATGCATGTGCATCAGGCAGTAAGAGAAGCAGGAGACACTGTGTCCGGCATCACCATTCACCTGGTAAACGAGCAATACGACGAGGGAAAGATCATTTTCCAAGCAGCTGTCCCCATCTCCGCAGAAGATTCCCCGGAAGATATTGCCGCCAAAGTCCATTCTTTGGAGTACAAATACTTCCCAAATGTGATAGAAAGCCTGCTTTAATGCCTTGGTTTTCCTACCTTTGCCACTTGAAAATTTTCTTACCAAAATATAACTTCAAGGTATTGGTTGGCTCTCTGGAGGCCTAGCATCTTTGAGGAAAACAAAAAATCATGTCTGATAAAAAAATAAAATCTGCACTAATTTCGGTCTTTTACAAGGACAATCTTGAACCCATTATTGCCCTTCTCAAGCAACATGGAGTCAAAATCTATTCTACAGGAGGAACCCAGAAATTCATAGAAGAACAGGGGGCTGAAGTCATTCCTGTAGAGGATTTGACAGGGTATCCTTCCATCTTTGGAGGAAGGGTGAAGACACTTCATCCCAAAGTATTTGGGGGCATTCTCCATAGAAGGGAAAATGAAGGAGACGTATCTCAGGCAGTAGAATTTGACATCCCTGCGATAGACCTGGTCATTGTGGATTTGTACCCTTTTGAAGAAACTGTGGCTACAGGAGCTGCAGAAACAGATATCATAGAAAAAATTGACATAGGAGGCATCTCCCTGATCCGTGCTGCGGCCAAAAATTTCAAAGATGTAACCATCATCGCTTCTAGAGATCAGTATGCAGAACTGGAAGAAAGACTAAGAACCCAGAATGGCAGCACCTCTCTGGAAGACAGAAGGTACTTCGCTGCACAGGCCTTTCAGGTTTCTTCCCATTACGATACCCATATTTTCAATTATTTCAACAGAACAGAAAACATCCCTGTACTGAAGGTTTCGGAAAACAAAGCCAAGGCACTGCGTTATGGTGAAAATCCGCACCAAGCAGCACATTTTTATGGAGACATGAACGAGATGTTTGACCAGCTCAATGGCAAAGAACTCTCTTACAACAACCTTGTAGACGTAGATGCAGCTGTATCTCTCATTGCTGAATTTAAAGGAGAAACCGCCTTTGCTATTTTGAAACATACCAATGCCTGTGGCTGTGCCACTGCGGCTACAGTAAAAGAGGCTTACTTAAAGGCATTTGCGGCAGATACTACTTCCGCCTTTGGGGGTGTTTTGGTCACCAACCAAAATGTCGACCTTGCAGCAGCCGAAGAAATGAATAATCTATTTTTTGAGGTGCTTATTGCCCCTTCGTTTGATGAAGATGCTTTGACTGTCTTGAAAGGAAAGAAAAATAGGATACTACTCCTGCAAAAAATTGATGTTCCCGGAAACAAACAAGTCAAAACCCTACTCAATGGATTTATTGAGCAGTACAAAGACCTGAAAACTGAGAGCAAGGCGGAGTTTAAGATTGTCACCAAGAATGCCCCAAGCGAGTATGAAAAAGATGCACTGGTATTTGCGGCAAAGATCTGTAAACATACCAAATCCAATACAATTGTGTTGAGCAACAGTGATCAGCTTTTCGCATCAGGAGTAGGTCAGACATCGAGGGTGGATGCTTTGAGGCAGGCCATAGAAAAGGCCAAGTCCTTTGGCTTTGACCTTCATGGTGCAGTGATGGCATCCGATGCCTTCTTCCCTTTCCCTGACTGTGTGGAAATAGCCCATGAAGCAGGAATTACCTCAGTAGTACAACCAGGAGGTTCTATTAAAGATCAGGACTCCATTGACTATTGTGACGCCAATGGCATTAGCATGGTCATGACAGGCGTGAGGCATTTCAAGCATTAAGATAGAGGCAGTCCGGTTTTCAAAAAATCCAATTTTGGACCGAATTTTACAGGCTTACATTTTAACCTCTGCATTCAATTGCAGAGGTTTTACTTTTTTAATTAATCGGATACTTAACCGTTTAATTCATATAAGATTTTCTAATTCCTGACTATTTTCTTTTTTAATTTTAAATCTTCTTGATATGGAAAGCAGCCCAATCACAATAGCTATTGTCGGAAGGAAACTCATTTTAAAGATTCCCAAAAATGAAGCAGACATCCAATATATTCGGGGCATTCCCTATGTACGTTGGAACAAGGAGGGGTTTTTCTGGGAAATCCCTCATTATCCCGGGAATTTAGAAAGGTTGAAGGGGTACTTTGGAAAGCGATTAAGCCAGATTTTTGAGCGTCCACAAATTGAGGTTCTATTTAAGAATGACAACATTCAATTGAATAAGGATGAGGTTTTATTGGTTAAGACAAATAAAGGTCGCTTACGTTTATTTTTCGGTTTTCATGAAGGTTTGATGAAAGTGGTAAAGACATTTCCATATTATCAATGGGATAAAAATTCAAAATCCTGGTCGATTCCTTATTCTGAGCCATTTTTGGAGGATTTGAAGAGGAAGATAGGAGAGTTGGAATTATTATTGATTTACAAAGAGGAAACAGCACCGGACCGAGTTCAAAGAAAATCAAGCAGGGATGTCCCCAACTACCGGAAATGTCCAGAGGAGTATGTCAATAAGCTGGAGGAGCGAAGGTATAGCATAAGTACCATTCGAGCTTATATTCCATTGTTTGAAGAATTTATAAATCATTTTCCCAATACGCCAATTGATTATTTGGGTGAAAAAGAGATAATGGAATTTTCTAGATTTTTGGTAAATGAAAGGAAAGTCTCCAGTTCTCATCAGAATCAAGCAATTAATGCAATCAAGTTTTATTTTGAGAAGGTGAAAGGTGGAAAAAGAAAATGCTACCACATAGACAGACCGATTCGTGAGAAAGTTCTTCCAGAAGTATTGAGTGAAGAGGAAGTAGCAACAATATTAAAAGCTACCAAGAACTTGAAACATCGTGCAATTTTAATGACCATATACTCAGCAGGATTACGGATCAGCGAACTGATTAATTTGAGGATCAAAGATATTGACTCTAAGCGCATGCAGATTAGGGTTGAACAGTCAAAAGGCAAAAAGGATAGATATACCGTTCTTTCTCAAAAGACGCTAGAAATTTTAAGGCAATATATCAAGCAGGAGCGGCCTTTTGAGTATCTTTTTGAAGGTCAAGGAAGTTCAAAGGAAGAATCAATACAGTATTCCAAAACCAGTATAGCTGCCATACTCAGAAAAGCCGTTAGAATTTCTAAGATCAAAAAGAAGGTGACAGTCCATACTCTTAGGCATTCTTTTGCAACCCATTTACTTGAAAGGGGCACCGACCTCAGGTATATACAAAGTTTATTGGGTCATGGAAGTCCAAAAACGACCCAAATCTACACCCATATAACAACAAAGGGTTTTGATCAAATAAAAAGTCCGCTAGATAGTTTAGATTTATAAAAAGTTCTTTAGTTTTAATTGAAATATATCAACAATATAGTTGATATCATGCCATTTTGGGATGCTATCAACCATTATTGATGATAGCAAACCGTTGAATGAAATTGTAGGAAAACGCGCTAAGCGGGGTCAGGAAAAGAAAGGCAATGGAAATCTTTGCGGAAAGGCAAAGAATTGCATTTGAGGGGAATTTGGAAAAAGCTTAGGGTTTTGTAAAATGCCCGAAAGTGGCAGGATTTTCAGGAAGATGAAAATCATTTCCATTGCAAACGATCCTGACCTGACATTTATTGCGCGCATGCGTTTTCCTGGCAGGTTTTCAAAAAAAAAAGAAAAAGAAAAACAAAAGATGATAAAAGACCTGCCTGTTTCCTTTGTCCGTCGGCCCTGCACCTTCCCCTATACCCGTATAGGAAAAAGAGCAGGAACTTGGGAGCCTTCCGTCCAAAGGACAACTTCATTCAACATCCGGTTAACCACATACAATGAGGTCACTGACCATGTCCGGGGTTAACCGGTGTACGTTA
>NZ_REBN01000137.1 GCF_007692705.1 Mongoliibacter sp. | reverse complement strand
GATTGGAATAATTATGTGAAATTTTAGCTCATTAGCTTGTTTTTCAACATAGGAGTCACAGAGTCCACAGAGATTTTCTCGCAAAGCTTGTCCCGAGAATCGGGAGAGAGCGAAGGCGCAAAGAAGCGCAAAGGAAGTTGGAGACAAAGTCTTTTGATTATTTCATCCGTGATTTAAAAATCAGTGCCTGATCTTAAGACTGCAATTATTCTTCTAAGCAAGTCAAAGGAAAAATTTTAACCACTACCTGTCCTGAAAAACGAGAAAAGTCCCAAAGGAGACACAAAAGAAAAGACTCTTCTTTTGTTTCCTTTTATTACCTATGTGGTTCATTAGAAAACTATCTTAAAGAAAGCCAAAGACAACCAAAACTAAGTTTTATCCTAGCTTTTGACCATTGCGCCACCATCAATAGTATAAACTGCCCCTGTAATCCAAGAGGCATCTTCAGAAGCTAGAAACAGTGCAAGCTTAGCCACATCATCTGGAAGACCAAGTCTTTTCAATGGGGTATTTTTCCCTGCATCCTCTACAGCTTTGGCTGGATCCGGAAATGCAACCGCTGAGGCATGGATAAAGGGAGTATCCACAGGCCCCGGGCAAATGCAATTTACCCTGACCTCAGGAGCGTAATCCACAGCTGCCTGCTTGGATAATGCCACAAGGGCTGCCTTGGATGCGCAATAAGCCGGATGATTGGGGAAATTTTTAAAAGCCGCAATGGAGGCATTGATCAATACGTTGCCGGTCAGGCTTTTTTTCAATTCCGGTAAGGCTGCCTTCAACAGGTAGAAAGCAGCATCAACATTTACGGCAAAGGTCCGCTGCCAAGATGCTGAAGGCAGGTCGGTAATTGCACCCAAACCCAGGGTACCTGCATTGACCGAGAGCCCATCAATTCTCCCATATTTCTCTAAGGCAGTTTTGACCAAATCCTGATTGTAGGACTCCTCGGCCACATCACCTGGAAGAAAAAAAGCTTCAGTTCCCAAACCTTTGATTTCATTTAGGAGGAACATGCCACTTTCCTCATTCCTTCCACTTAAAATCAATTTTGCCCCTTCTTGGGCAAACTTCAGCGCAATAGCCCTTCCCATGCCGGATGTGGCCCCTGTAATGATAAAAACTTTGTCTTTGAGTTTCATGAATAATGGATTTGTTCCTCAAGCAGAATAATCTAACCTATACCGTAAGCCGAGATAGCCTTTTAATGAAGATATTCCCTTACTTTTTTCTGAATAAACTTTTTCACCTTTTTCCAACTTTGCCCTTTGAGGCTGACTGGATCTTCACCTTCCTCAGCTTCCTCAAAATAAATCAGAGCCTGCGGAACAGAAATAAGAAGGTTTTGTCGCTGATACTTTTGCTGATGAAACATGATAAAGTCCTCCACTGAATAATGTTGGAGCAATTCTGCAATGTCCCAAAAGTCCTTCTTTTTGGCCCTTCCCAAAATAGCCTGGACCTTCATGGCGATGATATCTTCAGTAGAAAAAAACCTTATTCCATCAAGCACTTCAATGGGGCGGATTAGGGGAAATGGATGATTTACAAAATCTACTTTAATATTATCAATGTATGCAAAAAGAGCAAACTTGGGGGGTTTTTGTTCCATTAGAAATATATCACCGAATGTATTTTGGAGACGTTCAACCAATTCATCATGTTGAATAGGAGTGCATGAAAAAAGGTCTAAATCAACAGATATTCTATGGCCGTAAATTAAAGCCAAAGCGGTTCCACCTACTAAGCTAAATTCTTGTAATTCGGGGATAGCCTGTAGCTTCTTTAATAGGGAAAAAGTTCCGGGTTCGACTGTCTCAATTTGTAGCATCTGAATTCAGTAATAGGTTTATCAATCACAGCTGCGGCCAAATACATGGTCATCACAGGAAGAAACTTGGCGTTCAAGAGTACCTCTGAAATTTTTTCATCTCCATAATACCTTCTGCAATTTCTGATATCCGGTACATCTCCACGCTCAAATACCCGCTCAATGACAAACTTAGCCTTGGCATCATAGTCCAGGTTTTCGAAATCAACATCCCAAAAAATCCTTTTTTCAAACACCGGTTTTGCTTTATTTCCCATTTAATTGATATTATTTTGAAACAGCATTTTTAAATTTACGATTTACGAAGGACGATTTACGCGGCCTTCCGATTATTATACCTTTCAAATCTATTCAAACCCGTCTTTTTATCATAAGTATTATGTCTTGTATATGAATAAAATACGAATTACGAAGGGCAATTTACGAGACTATTCGATAATACTACCTTTCCACTGATTTCGAGCCAATCTTGTCTCCCCGATACGGGGCAGGCATTGATTCTTGGCTCTTGTTTCTTGTTTCTTGCCTCTCGTCTCTCGCTTCTTCAATTAAAACTTCTTCAGGTTTACTCCAACTTTCCCTTTCGCATGAATATGTATAGTAATTGCTTCTTTACTGGGATAAATTCCTTCAATCTCCAATGTAGGCTGAATGACATTGAAATCCGCAAAATCAGTGGTTATATTTCCCTGCCGCTGCAATTCCTCTTTGGCTGTTTCCATCATATCTCCAATGGATAATACTGCCATCTTTTTGATCTGTCGTTGCACTTTCCCTTTTCTCATCCTTATTCCCAAGTTTGTGAAGAAGTCACCCGTATCCACATCAAATTTAGGTTCATCAAAAACAAGGGCTTGACTTTCTTCATCATAACGGGGTTTCCCTGCAAAATACATTTTACCACTGACGTCTTTCTTCCCTTCTCTTATGGCCAAAAAATCCATGCTCAACAATGTTTTGTCTCCGTATTGGGAAGTTTTGAGATTTGAAGGTCTCAAAACAGTGGTCCTATTGGTTCGGATTTGCTGTCCTTGAAAAACTTGATTGAGGTAATTATCCAACTCTTCATAAGTAATGCGTAACGGAAGTGTCAGGTCAATCAGGTTTTCGGTATCCTCGTTCTTACTGATATTCGGAAGGGGCTTTTTGGGTACTATTGGCTTTTCACCCAGTTTGGAAAACATCTCCCCCTCTATCCCTAAATACAATACCAGGTTTTGGTCCAAGGTAAACTCTTCCTTCACTTTGACCCTTTCCGGAACGGAATAAAAATGGGCCGTAATCCCACCTTCTTGTATGGTGTAAGGTTCAGAAAAAGCATCCCAAGTCGATTGAGCCATGTTTTTAAAATCAAACTGGGTCAGGTCCGCAGCGGAAAACTGATTATCAATTACCCGTTGTAATTGATTTTTGATCAAAGGCTCCAGGTTTATTTCAAAACCCAGTAAGTTGTAACTCAAGGACCTGCCCCAGTTATCAATTTGTATATTTTTGACGTTTAGATCCCAGTTATTGCCAATTTCAGGTTTAAAACTGATTTCGGGGGAAAGGTTCTCATTGAATGGGAAATTGGTAGAGAGGTTTTGTCCAAAAACCCGCTTCTCAATTTTCAAATCTCCAATGGCCTTCATGGGTACTTTTACCTTGAGGGTGTTGTTTTCAACAGCCCGAATATTGATTTTTCCAGTGCGGGTGACATCCAAGTCTGCAAAAAGACCAGAGCCTAATTCAATTCCTTTATCAGCAAATAACTTGCTGCTCCAATCCTTATTCAGGTTTTCTTCCAAAAATGATATTGGTATCACTATTGGCACGTTGATTCGTGAAATGGCTGTAGGTAGTTCAGGCTGTGGTTCAGCCACAGGAACCCTGTCCGGGCGGATAGATCTACAGGAAAAGAAAGAAACGAGGATTAAGATATAGAGTAATCTTTGGGTGAAATTCATATTTGGTATTTGGCTTTGGATATTTTTCCTTATAGACTGCTTAATAGAGGAACTATTTTCAGGCCAAATTTATTAATCCCTTACTCATATTAAGAATTATTTAGAGATGAATTGGAATAAACTGGAAAACCTCACTCAATTGGATGAAATCATCAAGGAAAGTCAAGATAGGCCCGTGATGATTTTTAAGCATTCAACAAGTTGTTCAATCAGCAGTATGGCACTTAACAGGCTAAGCAGAAATTGGAAAACAGAAGATTCTGAAAAAGTTACACCTTATTACCTGGATTTGATCAGTTTCAGAGAAATATCGAATAAAATCGCAGATCAGTTTGGGGTTTATCACCAGTCTCCTCAGGTAATCCTTATCAAGGAAGGGAAAGCTACTTATGAAAATAGCCATATGGGGATTAACTATCAGGAGATCATGGATCAAGCAACCTGAAGAAACAAGTAAATATGTTCAATAAAAAAAACACCTGATAGTTTAGAAGCCATCAGGTGTTTTTGCATAAAAAAAGCCGGATGTGAATCCGGCTTTTTCAATTTGTATGTTATAAGAATTAGTTAAATGAATATCTCACACCAACTTGCATTCTCCAAACATTCGCAATGCTGTTTGAAAGTCTGAAAGTATCATTGATGATTTCAGTTGTACCTGGGTTGGTTGTAATTCTATAAACTGGCTCATTATTGGCATTTCTTCCTCTAAAGTTAAGAGGATTTCTTTGCCACTCGATTTGAGGAACACCCCACTCAGAGTTTAAAAGATTACCAACATTCATGAAGTCAAGTCTGAATTCCAACCTGTTTTTGTCGTCTCTTGTAACAAATACCCTTTGGATAAAGCTCAAATCAAAAGTATGTACCCATGGTCTAAGTCCAGCATTTCTGTCCAAAACAGAACCTCTGTTCTGACTCAATACTGCATCTTGATCGATGAAAGCATCAAATAGCTGAGCCTGAAGTTGTGGTGTATATACCACGTCGTTCAATGTAAATTCCTCGAAGTTCAACTCAGAAGCACTATTTGGAACATAAAGCAATCTGTTTGAAGCATCCCCGAAGTTACCGGCATAAGTATAGCTCCATCTTCCTGCATTACCACCTTCGTAGAATAAGGAGATAGTAGTATTCTTGGTAGTATAAGCCAAGTTAGCAATCAATCTCTGCGGCTGATCGTGTCCGGCAAAACCTAATTCAGGATTGTTTCTGTCCGTCTGCACAATTGATGGCCAAAGTGAAATCGCCTGAGAACCACCTGCTGCATCTAGGTCACGTGCTCTTGATAGGGTATAAGCTACACTTGTATAAAGTCCACCTTGGAAGGTTTTTTCCAAACTTACAGTAGCAGAAACGTAATCAGCTCTTCTATTGGCATTGGTTAACAAGAATGCGTTGGCAAAATCATTATCTCCTGAATAACCGGTATTTCTGGTGATATCAGTTCCGTCAGGTCTTTGGCCTGTGACAATATTTCTTGGACCCCAATAAGGTCTTTGGTCTGGCCCGTTCAATGTTCCATCAGGATCTCTTAAAATCAAGTTATTTGCTATAGGAGTAGTAACATCTCTAGAATAGATAAAGTCAAATGCACCTACGATACCAAAAGGCAACAATTTGTCAACACCCAAGTTGGTTCTCCAAACCTGAGGTAACCTGAAGTTTCTATCAGTCAAGTTCAATTCATTGGAAAGGGTTTGGCCTGGGTTTTCAGGATTATAAGCAGTTACATCTGGGTTGAAAATGATTCCAGCATCTACTACTTCTTGCCCTTCAAGGCCATAACCACCTCTTACAACACCGGATCCATTCACTTGGTTAGACAACCATACGAAAGGAATACGTCCGGAGAATACACCTGTACCACCTCTGATGACAGTAGACCTGTCTCCGTTAACATCCCAGTTTACACCAACTCTTGGAGAGAACAATGGATTAATTTTAGGGAATACAGAAACATCAGGAGTGAAGGTATTTCCATTAGGATCAGTGAAAGTTTTATTTAGATCATTCAACAATTCGTTTTGAGGAATATCGATCGGATAGAAAGGAAGATCAACTCTCAAACCACCTGTTACTTTCAACCTGGAATTAACTTGGTATTCATCCTGTACATAAAAACCTAACTGCCCAAATCTGGTAGCATCTGTTGGAGGAGTAGTAGATCCATCCAAAGCGAAACCTTTAGCAAAAGCATCTGGATATACATTTGGATTTCTATTGATTACACCTTCTACGAAGTTGTCATACCCAATGTATCTGTAGAAACCATTGAAAGTTGGGTTGAACGCATTGTCAAATGTCATGTATTCAAAGTTACCACCGAATGTATACGTGTGCTTACCTTTGAAGAGAGAGAAGTTATTGGTAATGTTAAGGATGTTGTTTTCCAATAGGTTACCTACAGTAAACAATTCGTTACCCATAGACATATAATAAAGCAAGTTACCAGACTCATCCGGTTCAAGTACTTCTACAAACGGGAAGTTCTGACCACCAGGGATACCTCTTCTAGGATCCGTAACAGAAGTATATCCAATATTCAATTGGTTGGACATATTAGAACCTATTCTACTGTTTAATTCCGCTACAATAGATTGAACTCTTCTATCATTGGTATAATTGGCATTTCTGAAGTTGATACCTTCTACACCTGTTCTGTTGGTGTTGAAATACCTAGTTTGGATATACCTAATTGAGTTACCGTTAGTAGGAACATCTGTGAAAGCACTGTAATCATTATACCTTACAGTCAATTTGTTATTTTGATTGATGTTGTAATCCAATCTCACGTTCAATCTGGTTTGCTCAGAATTGAAAGGATATGAATCAGGAGCTCCTGCATCATATCCATATACGCTTTGCAGTCGGTCTCTTACAAAATTAGCTTCAGAAAGTGGCACTCTGGAAATAAATTGACCGTCAGGAGTTTCACCATCTCTGGCTGCTCTTCTCAAAATTGAAGGCCTTAATTCAGTTTCAGTTTCGTAATTGACGAAGAAGAAAAGTTTGTCTTTAATGATTGGTCCACCCAATCTAAAGCCCATAATTTCATTTCTAGCGTCATTCTGAGGAATAAAATTCTCACCGATTTTGGTTCCTTGCATCTGATCATTTCTTAAGAAATAATAAGCAGATCCTTTGAAAGTGTTGTCACCAGATCTGGTAATTGCGTTAACACCAGCACCGGTAAATCCACCTTGTCTTACATCATAAGGGGCAAGGTTTACTTGAATTTCCTCAATTGCATCCACAGAAACAGGATTTCCACCTGCGAACTGTCCGGCACCTAGTCCGAAGTTGTTGTTGTAGATGTTACCGTCAATGGTAAAGTTATTGAACCTGGAAGAAGTACCTGCAAATGCATTACCATTGGACTGAGGTGTCAACCTGGTAAAGTCACTAACACTTCTTGTAACAGTTGGAAGAGAGTTGATTCTATCACCTCCAAGGTTAAGCGCAGCACCGGTACGGTCAGCATCAAGGATACCACCTTTGGTATTGATCACTTCTATTACTTCCAATTCCATCCCGTCAGACAATACTGCGTTGATGTTATAGTTTTGACCTAAGGATAGGTTGATGTTATCAAACACCCTGTCTTCAAAACCCACGAAAGTCACTGTAACTGAGTAGGGTCCACCTACCCTGATATTAGGTAGAACGAAGCGACCATCCACGTTGGATACTGCCCCGTACCTTGTTCCTGACGGTGTATGAACCGCCACAATGTTAGCACCAGGAAGTGTTTCACCGGATGTATCCGTAACAACCCCCTGCATGTTTGCAGTCGTAACCCCTTGCGAATATGCTGTACCGGCCGCAAAAACCAGCATCAACACTGCAAAAAGACTTTTAAGTAATGATTGCCTCATAATTTTTGTTTTTTGTGGAAAATTGAAATTTAGTTTAGGTTTTACTTTTTGTTTTCCGGTTACAAATGTAGAAGTCTTATCCAAGTTTTTATTTTAGTAATTGTTAAGTTTTAACATTTATTCACAACATTACTTAACAATTTCTTAACATTGGAAATAGAAGGAAATTTCACTTATCCTTCATTTTAGCCGTTGCAATCGGTTTAATTCCGTTATTTTTAGATGAAAATCGAATTTAATTTCTGTGACCGAAAAATAATGTTAAGAAATCTTTATGCAAATGTTAACAGCGAACTTTGTGTAAAAATCGGAAGTTATAGGGTATTATCTCCCTATATTTAGCAACAAATCACAATGCCTCTATGAAAAAAAGAAATATATTACTGTTGTACGTTTTTTTATTAGTCAGTATAATGGATATTCTTTTTGTTGCGAATGGTGAGGCTGATCTGAGGTATTTTTCAAAACCTTTCATTATCATTTCCTTATGGGGCTACTTTATTACTTCCTCTACAGCCATAAGGGGGACAATTTTGAGGAATGCCATAAGTGCTGCATTGCTTTTTTCTTGGGCTGGAGATATATTGTTGTTATTCCCTAATCTATTTCTCTATGGGTTAGGCGCTTTCTTAATGGCTCATTTATGTTACATATTTGCTTTTAAAATCGCACAGATCAATCCTTTTGCCATAGGAAAGGTGAATTTCATCAAGCTTTTCCTTTATAATCTCCCCATTTATTTTGTAGCAGCTTTTGTTTTTTTTCTGATCAATCCTGGACTTGGTACTATGAAAATTCCAGTTATTATCTACCTCATTGTAATAGTGTTGATGGTGACTGTTGCAAGAGAGAGGTTTGGGAAAACCAATGCAGTTAGTTTTTGGCAGGTGTTCTTGGGGGGGATATTCTTTTTGATTTCAGATGGAATATTGGCTTTGAATATGTTTTATCAGCCCTTTCCTGAATCCGGGGTCTTGGTTATGGGAACATATATTTTTGCCCAATTTCTTATTATAAGGGGCTTGATGGCGCACGGACAAGAATACAAAACAGCCAAAAAACAAAAAGACCTGCCATAAAATTAAAGCAGGTCTAAGTTTTGAAGTTTTAAAATCTTATTAACCTTTTGGCAATACTACTGTATCAATTACGTGAATCACACCATTAGACTGGAAAACATCACTAATAGTGACCTTTGACTGATTTCCGCTCTCATCTGAAATGTAAAGGTCTTTCCCTTTCATCCAGGCAGTTAATTCACCACCACTTACAGTTTTCAAAGTTGCTTTACCATTGCCTTTTTTGATAGCCTCAGCAATCTCTTTAGAACCCATTTTCCCAGCTACCACGTGGTAGGTAAGGATATTTGTCAAAGTGTTTTTGTTTTCTGGCTTTACCAAAGTCTCTACAGTACCTGCCGGCAATTTTTCAAAAGCAGCATTGGTTGGTGCAAAAACTGTAAACGGTCCGTCAGACTGTAAGGTCTCTACCAATCCAGCTGCCTGAACTGCTGCCACCAGAGTAGTGTGGTCTTTAGAATTCACAGCATTTTCAACAATGTTTTTGGAAGGATACATCGCTGCACCACCTACTTCTACAGTTTTTTCTTTTTGTCCGAAAGCTGTAAATGTGCTTAACACGAACATCGCCAAAATGGCTACTTGAAACAATCTCATGATTTTCATAAATAATATTGGTTTAAATGTTATGGCAGGATTTACGGGTATCTGGTACTGTTTGGATTTTGGAAGGTCAAAAAAATGTATTTATGACCAATTGTTTTAGATTTGTGATTCTGTAAAAAATAACAACAAATGCATCAGGAGAAAATCGAAGCCATCAAATCATCAATAGCAGCAGCTGAGGCCAATAATGCCGATGAACTTGAGGCATACCGAATGAAATATATCAGTAAGAAATCTGTAGTAGGTGAGCTCTTTGCAGGCATGAGGGAGATTCCTAATGAGCAAAAAAAGGAATATGGACAAACAATCAATGAAGTCAAACAATTGGCTGAGGCAAAGTTTCAGGAGCTGATTGAAAAGGTCAACAGCTCTTCTTCAAAGTCTAAATCCACAGATCTGGATCTCACTTTACCTCCTAGCAATATTGCTGCTGGTGGCATTCACCCCCTGACTGCTACCCGTCAGCGGATCATTGAGATTTTTGAGAGAATTGGCTTCAACCTGTCTGATGGTCCTGAAATTGAAGATGACTGGCATAATTTTACAGCACTTAATTTCCCGGAAAACCATCCAGCAAGGGAAATGCAGGATACATTTTTTATTGAAAAAAATCCTGATATCGCCTTGCGTACACATACTTCATCAGTACAGGTGAGGGTGATGGAAAACCAAAAGCCACCGATCAGGACCTTATCTCCGGGCCGTGTTTACAGGAATGAGGCCATTTCTGCGCGGGCGCATTGCATATTTCACCAAGTAGAAGGTTTATACGTGGATGAAAACGTAGGTTTTTCAGACTTGAAAAATACCCTTTATCACTTTGCAAAGGAGATGTTCGGCAAAGAAACAAAGGTCAGGTTCAGGCCCTCTTTTTTCCCTTTTACCGAACCCAGTGCGGAGATTGATATATCTTGTCAGCTCTGTGGAGGCAAAGGCTGCAATGTATGTAAAGGAACAGGATGGGTAGAAATCGGTGGTTCCGGTATGGTGGATCCCAATGTGCTGGAAAACTGTGGAATAGATTCTACAAGATATACTGGATTTGCATTTGGAATGGGTATAGAAAGGATTGCCATGCTCAAATACCAGATCAAAGATCTTAGGTTGTTTACAGAAAATGATGTAAGGTTCCTGAAGCAATTTAGGTCTATGGTATAACGATGGTATTTAATTGCCACGAAGTCACGAGGGCACTAAGAATATCACGAAGAGCTTTTTAAGTTTCGGTTAGTGGGACACTAACCGAGGCTGAGGTCTATGATTTAAGCGTGGAGTCTTAGTTTTTTATGTAAAAAGTGGGAAATGATATTTCTTGATATTTGGATATTGATGGATATTTGAACTTAGTACATGAGCTGCAATTTTAGAAAATTAGCCCTTGTAATATTGAAATTTCCAGATTGTGGGGTCAAGTTCTGCGAAAATCAGTGGGATCTGCGGGACAATATGATCCCGCTGATACCGCAGAACCTGTCCCGAGCATCGGGATTGCGCAGAAGATAAAGAGATACAAAAGCCCCACCTTGTCATGTCGAATGTAATGAGACATCTTTTCCAACATTTAAATTTCGGTTAGTGGGGACACTAACCGAGGAGTAGAACATTTAAATGTCGGTTAGTGGCGACACCAACCAAGGCAGAGATAACTTGGTGAATCCTTTGTGTCTTGGTGACTTTGTGGCCTGAGTTGTGAATCCTTTGTGCCTTAGTGACCTTATGTTTTTGTGGCTTACTACTTTAATTGACCCTAAAACGTATAGTATCTAAAAATGAGGCCACTTCTTCAAGCAAGTCCATATTCTTTACCAAGGAGTTACCCAATACTACCAAATCAGCACCGGCCTGATAGGCAGTTTTGATCTTGTCCAAGCTGTCTAAACCTCCTCCAACTATCAAAGGGGACTCAATGGCTTTTTTTACACTTTTAATAATTTTGGCAGAAACGGGGAATGGAGCGCCACTTCCAGCATCAATGTAAAAGTATTTCAATCCTAAAAATTTACCAGCAAGTGCAGTTGCGACTGACAGCTCAGGATGATGATTGGGCAAAGGAATCGTCTGACTAATATAGTGTACCGAAGTTTTTTCTCCTCCATCTACTAGCAAATAACCTGTAGGCAAAACCTCCACTTTACTACGGGCTAATTCTGGTGCTATACTCACATGCTGCCCAATCAACAAATCCGGATTTCTTCCGGAAATCAAAGACATAAATAAAATTCCATCTGCCTCATGCGAAAATTGGATAGCACTTCCAGGGAAAAGAATAACCGGGGTTACCTCATCAACAGATTTGATCAAACGTATGATTTCTGATATACTGTTTCTCTGAAGTAAACTTCCTCCTAAAAAGTAAAAATCAACTTTTGCAATGACAGCTCTTTTAAGTTTTTCGTGAAAATCATCCTCTGATTGAAAATCATCCGGATCAATCAGCCATATCAGGCCCTTTTTACCAGATTGGAAAAAGTCCGATATTTTTTCGCTGATGAGGCTACTCATCTGTTTCAGAATTTTCCTTTTTGGCCATTTGATCTAAAAACTGCTGTTTCCCATAATTGATCAAAACAGGAAGCAATAAAGCGCCCATCCTACTTATAAATCCTGAGCTTTGTTTTTGTGTTAGTTTTTTCTCGAGTTCATCGTCCAAGAGGCCCTCTCTTTCTAAAACCTTGAGGACATTTTCAGTTTTCTTATTTTTTTTACCTGATAAAATCCTGAATACAGAGAAAGCTACTAATCCTCCCACCAACACTCCAGCACCAGCTTTCACCCAGTCTTCGGATTCTTTTTTTGCAAGGCTGAGCTGCATACCTAAAGTCTGTTCCAGTTCTTCGGCCTTCTTTTTTAAATCCTCCTTCATTGCTTCTTCCTTTTTCTTCCAAAAATAAAGCCTAAAACAAAGCCTCTAATTCCGTTCAGAAGTCCTTTTGCATCCTTAATGAAGAGGAGCAACAAAAAGAGTAATAAGTAAATGAAGGCCACGTAAAGGAATCCCTTGTAGGTAGAGTAAAGTAATTCACTTAGATAAAAAGCCAGAGAAATACTTGCAAACAACAACATGAGCAAGGTTGCCACAACCATAGTTACCAAAATTACAATTTTGGTCATGATGGCAGATATCCTATCACTGATCTCATCTTTGATCAGCTCCAGTCTCACTTCTATAAGCTGCTTGATTGTCTGTATTATTTCAGAAACATTAATCATAAAAAACTTTATTTGGTGGCAATTAAGTTTCCAATATACAGCAAAAAGCTGGCATCAAAAACTTTCGGTTGACTCCGGTTCCTGATTTTCTGTGTAGAACATATACGTCATGACACGCTCCAAAGCCTCTTTAATGGCAAGGTTGATAGGTTTCTGATCTTCTGCAAGCCTTGTGTCAATATTATTCAATTTCCTATATGTGTCAGCATTTGAGGGGATAGGCATGCCTTCATTGACTGCGATTGCAGCATCTTGGTATTGAACCTCTTTAATCGTCTTTATATTTTTACAGGTGATTATTTCTTTTTTGCCATTCCTGTTGGTTCGGGTAGCTGACCCAAATAAGCGGCAAATCAATCCCCTA
The DNA here is from genome assembly GCF_007692705.1 of Mongoliibacter sp. Classification (GTDB taxonomy): domain Bacteria; phylum Bacteroidota; class Bacteroidia; order Cytophagales; family Cyclobacteriaceae; genus Mongoliibacter. Next base: position 19,350 of record NZ_REBN01000137.1, on the reverse strand, counting down.
TTCTGGTAATCTGAACAAAAACCAGAGGAGCCATCGACGGAAAAACTTTTGTACACTATACAGAATTCCTCTTCGCTTGTCTTTTCAAGTAAAATCAATGCTTCTTCGGCTTTACCTTTATCATAAAGATCAAAAGCCAATGGTAAAAATTCCAGTACAGATGCACTTACTTTGGGATTGGCACAACATTTTCCACAACCGGGTATACAACCCAATTGGCTGGCGTCCAAAAACGCCTTGATTTCGAGGTCAAGTTCGGTAAACAAAGTCCTGACTTCCTGCGACTTTTCCCTTAGGTTCATAGATTTCAATTAAAAGCCTGCGAAAGTACCTAGAGTTTTCCATCTACACAATAGCAAGGGGTTCGGTGAGTCGATTTATATCACTCAATTCAGAAATGTACGCCCCTCTTTTATAAAATTTCGTATAAGTTCTATCTTTACGGGCTTAAATTTAATTTTTGAGCCTTTGACTAACCAAGAAAATAAGGAATCAGCATGAGTAAAATGTCCAATAATTTTGACGAAAAAAGGGAGGAAAAAATCCGTAAGGCCTTCAAGGAAAGGGACTGGAATGAGATCAAGAGTACGGATTCCTGGGTAATTTTTAAGGTGATTTCGGAATTTGTAGAAGGTTTTGAAAAACTTTCTAAAATCGGGCCATGTGTATCGGTTTTCGGTTCTGCCAGAACACCTTCTGATCACCCACATTATAAAGTTGCAGAAGACCTTTCAGCCAAACTGGTCAGACACGGCTATGGAGTAATTACAGGAGGTGGACCTGGTATCATGGAGGCGGCCAATAAAGGAGCCGCTTCAGAAAACGGACGTTCTGTGGGTCTTTGTATCAAGTTGCCCTTTGAAGCCAAAGGGAATATTTATATAGATCCGGATAAAATGATCATGTTCGATTATTTCTTCGTCCGAAAAGTAATGTTCACGAAATATTCGCAGGGATTTGTAGTGTTACCAGGGGGATTCGGCACTTTGGATGAACTCTTTGAAGCCATGACCCTGATTCAGACCATCAAAATCGGAAGGTTTCCTATAGTGCTTGTAGGAAAGGAATATTGGTCTGGCCTTATGGATTGGATCAAAAGTACCCTGCTTGAACAATACAATTATATCAATTCTGAGGATCTTGACCTATTCATATTAGTAGATGATGCCACAGAAGCTGTAAAAGTTATTGATGACTTCTATGGGAAATATTTATTAACTCCAAACTATTGATTTTGCATAGAATTCACCTCTTTCTCCTTTATGGGCTCATAGGGCTATTATTTCTTTTATGGTTTTTTGAAAATCAGAAGGATTCTAATGATGATTTGTACACTAAGGAAATCACGATGGAATCCAGTTCTGGAGAGGTGATGACTTTTAGTATTCCGGAGCCTAAAGTTCGCATCTTTGACATTCCCAAGCAGATCACCTTTGCTGATGAAAATGTGCCTTTGGATCAACCTGATATCAAAGAGCGCTTCGAAAGGGAGATTTATGTCAATGCCTACTGGCAATCCAATATGATACTTTTGATGAAGCGGGCCAACAAGTTCCTACCTTCCATTGAAAAAATTCTTAAGCAACAAGGAATTCCGGATGATTTCAAATATTTGGCTATGGCTGAATCGGGCTTGATGAACGTAGTAAGCCCGGCTGGTGCCAGAGGTTTTTGGCAGTTTATGCCTGCTACTGCAAAGGAGTATGACCTGGAAGTCAGCGACGAAGTTGATGAGCGTTACCATTTGGAAAAATCCACGGTAGCCACCTGCAAATACCTTAAGTCAGCCTTTGCCAAATTCGGAAATTGGACTGCTGTGGCTGCCAGCTACAATATGGGTATTACAGGATTTGGAAAAAGACTTCAGGAGCAAAGACAGGCCAATTATTACGACCTTTTGCTCAATGATGAAACGAGTAGGTATTTATTTCGGATTCTGGCATTTAAAGAGATTTTTGAAAACCCGGTAAAATATGGTTTTGAACTTCGGGAAAGCGAGCTGTATCAGGCTCCGGTTTTCAGAAATCTTTTGGTTGATAGTGATATTGACAACCTTGCTGCATGGGCTATAAAACACAACAGCAACTATAAAGAATTAAAGCTCCATAACCCATGGTTGAGATCATCCAAGCTCAAAGTGAAAAAAGGGAAATCTTATAGTATTCAATTGCCAGTTTCTAATTTCTAATTTGTGTCTAAACAATTCGGTTAAAATTTATAACTTACTGCTTCCTAATTTACTGGCATGAGGAAAACTTCACACAGAGGGATGACCCCGATAGCTATCGGGGTTGTGAGATTCCATAGCCTGCCCCGATCCATCGGGGTGACCTCTTAAAAACATATAAACACATGAAAAAAATCTTATGGGGTGCTCTTATTTTTCTGGCTGTCCTGGCATTTTTTATGCGTGTCGTCCCATTTTTAATCAACACCTACCTCAATCAGAATGCTGACCGCATAGTGAGTGACATGATTACGCGAACTTCTACATTTGGAAGTCATGAGATCCGTTTTGGAGAAATTATACTCGATTATAATTATAAGGGGACTTTTTTAAGGGTAAAAGACATTGAGGTCACTCCACCTACTCTTGAAAGTGAAGGAAAGGTGAAAGTAAAGCTTAATGCAGAGAGATTAAACATTACGGGCTTCAATTGGTATTCCTTTATTTTTCAAAATACCATTTCAGTAGACTCCGCATTTTTGGATAATGTTGTTGTCGTTTCATCAAGTCCTCCATTGGATTCTTTAGTCAATGAAAACAATGAAGATAAAGAGGAATCCAAAAAAAATAAAAACGGCGATTACGATGATATCAAAGTCGGTTATTTTGAACTAAGAGATCTTACTGTACAGCTCAGAGAAGACTCGAATGACTCCCTGAGGATGTCCATGATGGATATGGATATTCAAGCCTACGAATTCAGCCTTCCAAAAGAATATTTAAGGGATTCTAAGGCATTGTTTGATGTGGGATCAGTTCATGGTACAATAGAAAGTGCAGAGTTTCACTTTGACGAGTTCAGGCAATATGCTAGGGTGGAAGATATAGAGTTGGATACAAAATCCGGAACTATGTCTATTGAATACCTTGGTCTTTTGAATAAAGAAGATCAATATGAGTACACCGCTCAGTTTGATTATGATCAAGGTTGGGTAGAGATAGACAAGGTGAATATGGATTTCCGGGGGCTGGACTTTATGCAATTCTTCAGAGAAAGCACAATTGAAGTTGATACAGTATTTGCAAGAAATATGGAGCTGTTGGCTTTCAAAGACAAGAGAAAGCCAGAGGACAAGAGTCGTCGCCCTAAAATGCTTAACCAAATTTTGGAAGAAATAGACCAAAAGATTCATATTGAAAACTTATTTCTTGAAAATGCTTACATCAAAATAGAGGAAAGACCGGATAATGATGCCCCTTCTGCAGGCTATATTTACTTTTCGGATGTCAATGCACACGCTACCAACATCACCAATATTAGTGATAGGGTTGAAAAAAATAACGAAATCCTGATAGATGCTTCTGGGAAATTGATGGGAGAAGGCTCACTAGAGACAAAAATCACCTATTATTTGGATACTGAGATGCATGATTTCAGACTTGTGGGAACGCTAAGGAATTTCAACTTACCTGCTGTCAATACCATGATCGAGCCGGAAGCTAAGGTTGGAATAAAAGATGGAAAAGTAAATAGATTGGATTTCAATATTGCCGCAAATGATTACGAAGGAAGCGGTGAACTGATTTTCAGGTATGAAAACCTGGAAATAGAAATCCTGAATGATGATTTCGAGAGTGATAATAACCTTTTGAGAAAATTGGGGGCATTTGTAGCCAATAAGTTGGTGATCAAATCAAATAATCCCGATAAGAGAGGAAATCTCAAAAAAGGAAATGTGTATTTCATGCGTGTCCAACATAAGTCCATGTTTCACTATTGGTGGCAGTTGATTTTTTCGGGACTCAAATCCACTCTGACTGGGGAGGAAATTTCAGAAATGAGGGAAAAGGCAAAAGCCGAAAGGTCAGGGGAGGAAAGCTCCGGCAAACTGTTCAATATCTCATTTGGCAGCAAGGATAAAGAGGATAAACCAAGCAGAAAGGAAAGGCGGGAAGCCCGAAGGGCTGAAAAGGAAAAAGAATAATCTGCAAAAATAAAACCTTGCATAGGTCTTCGGGTTTTATGATTGGACCCTTTTCGGAATCCCCATCTATTCTGTGTATTTTTGCGAGCTTTAAAACATGCATACATCCTCCATGTCAGACCTATTAGTTGAAAAAAAAGAAGAGTTGATTGAAATCTTTGGAGCCAGAGAACACAATCTGAAAAACATTGATATTTCAATTCCGCGAAATAAACTCATCGTCCTTACTGGCCTAAGTGGAAGTGGTAAAAGCTCATTGGCTTTTGACACCATTTATGCAGAGGGACAAAGAAGGTATATGGAAAGTTTTTCGGCCTATGCCCGTTCATTTTTGGGTGGCATGGAAAGACCTGATGTGGATAAAATCAACGGTCTTTCCCCGGTGATTTCCATTGAACAAAAGACAACCTCCAAAAACCCAAGGTCTACAGTAGGCACTGTTACTGAAATTTATGACTTTATGAGGTTGCTTTTTGCCCGTGCGGGAGTAGCCTATTCCTACCTAAGCGGGCACAAAATGATCCGTCAGACTGAAGATCAGATTGTAGAACAGCTATTTGATAATTTTGAGGGGAAAAAACTATATGTACTTGCCCCTGTGGTAAAAGGGCGAAAAGGCCATTATAGAGAGCTCTTCGAGCAAATACGTAAAATGGGTTTTTCAAAAGTTCGCGTAGATGGGGTCGTTATGGATGTTCAGCCAAAAATGCAGGTTGACCGCTACAAAATCCACGATATTGAAATCGTCATTGACAGGATAGTTGCAGATCAGGAAGATCGTTACAGGATAAGCCAATCATTGAAAACAGCCCTGCAACACGGAAAAGGGATCATCATGTTGAGGGATGAGGAGGGAAATATCCACCATTTTTCCAAATATTTGATGGATCCGACTACAGGTCTTTCTTATGATGAGCCTGCACCAAACACCTTTTCTTTCAACAGCCCATACGGTGCTTGTCCTACCTGCAATGGATTAGGGGTGATTGACGAGATCACGAGAGAGAGCATTATTCCTGATCCTAGCTTGAGCATAACTAGAGGTGGTATTGCTCCTTTGGGAGAGTACAGGGATGTATGGATTTTCAAAAAAATAGAAGCCATACTCAAGCATTATAAATGTAGTATTTCAACTCCGATAGCGAAACTTCCTGAAGAGGTAGTTGAGATATTGCTTTATGGTGACAAGATTGAGGTGGCTGTTGATTCTGTCAAATACCCCGGGACCAAATGGCACACCACTTTTGAAGGAATAGTTAATTTTTTACAAAAGCAACAAGAAGGAGGAACTGAAAAGATCCAGGATTGGGTAAGTGAATTCACCATTACAAAGACCTGCCCAGACTGTGATGGATATAGGCTGAAAAAAGAGGCCTTACATATTAAAATGGACGATATGCATATTGGCCAATTGGCGAATATGGATATTCAAGCCCTCGGCGATTGGTTTGAAAACCTAGAGGAAAGACTGGATGAGAGGCAGAATGTAATTGCCAAGGAGGTACTTAAAGAGATAAGGAAAAGAATTGGTTTTCTTTTGGATATAGGCTTGGATTACTTATCACTCAACAGACCCTTAAGAACGCTATCAGGAGGAGAGGCACAGCGTATCAGGCTCGCCACTCAGATTGGAACACAACTGGTAGGGGTGTTGTATATACTTGATGAGCCTAGTATAGGCCTCCATCAAAGAGACAATGTCAAACTGATCAAAGCCTTACAAGACCTGCGAGATTTGGGTAATTCGGTAATAGTGGTCGAGCATGATAAAGATATGATGATGGCGGCAGATTTTGTTATCGATATAGGCCCAGGAGCCGGGAGGCACGGAGGACAAATTGTTGCCGCTGGGACTCCAAAAGAAATGCTGACCAAAGACAGTTTAACAGCCAGGTATCTAAATGGTGAAGTAAACATTCAAATACCTTCTTCAAGAAGAAAAGGTAGTGGGGAAATGCTTGTGCTGAAAGGTGCTTCTGGCAATAATCTCAAAAATGTAGACCTCAAACTTCCACTTGGGACAATGATTTCGGTTACTGGTGTTTCCGGATCAGGGAAAAGCTCACTAATTCACGAAACACTTTATCCTTTGCTGAATCAGCATTTTTACAAATCAAAAAGAGAGCCCCTGCCTTATAAAAGTATTACAGGGCTGGAACACCTAGATAAAGTGATTGAAGTAGACCAGTCCCCAATTGGTAGGACCCCAAGATCAAATCCAGCTACCTATACAGGTGTGTTTACTGATATCAGGGCATTATTTACTGAATTGCCGGAAGCCAAAATCAGAGGCTATAAGCCCGGTCGATTTAGCTTCAATGTCAAAGGAGGCCGCTGTGAAGATTGTGAAGGAGCAGGGATGAAACTCGTTGAAATGGACTTTTTGCCTGATGTACATATTCCATGTGAAACCTGTAAAGGGAAAAGATATAACCGAGAAACATTAGAAGTACGGTTTAAAGGGAAATCTATCTCAGATGTTTTGGATATGACTGTGGAACAAGCGGTAGAGTTCTTTGAATTTCAGCCCAAGATCCTTCGAAAAATAAAAACCCTAAATGACGTAGGTCTTGGGTATATTACTTTGGGACAGCATGCTACAACACTTTCCGGAGGAGAGGCACAAAGGGTAAAGCTGGCAACTGAGTTGTCCAAAAAAGACACCGGTAAAACCTTTTATATTTTAGATGAGCCTACTACAGGACTTCACTTTCAGGATATTGAACATCTTTTGGAAGTTCTCAATAGACTTGTGGACAAGGGCAATACTGTGCTGATCATAGAGCATAACCTTGACATCATCAAGGTTGCGGATCATATAGTGGACCTTGGTCCCGAAGGTGGATCCAAAGGAGGGCAGATAATAACCAAGGGCAGTCCGGAACAGGTAGCAAAACATAAAACAAGCCATACAGCAAGATTCTTGAAGGAAGAATTAAGTTGAGCACCTTATATAACCCTCCATTGCGAATTAAATACCCTGCTGTAAAATGCTTGTGCCATCCAGTAAAGGCTTAATTATATTAGCACCCGATATATGAATAGGATTCGCTTATATTGGAGTTTGCAAATACTGGGATGGTCATGCTTGGCATTGATTTACCTGTTTTTTGTCTCATTGGACAGAGGGATATCTCCTGTCCAGATAGGTGCTTTCTTTTCTTTATCGGCCTTTTATCTTTTTTCCACGCATATATTTAGAAATGTAATTAAGAAATACGGTTGGTTTAACCTCAACTTTGGCCGTTTATTGTTTTACACTTTTCTTGCATTGACGGCACTTAGTATCACCAATACACTTGCTCAGATTCTTATCAATTGGATTTTTGATACTTTGGATCCGGAGGTTGACTTTCGTCCAGTAGTCATTGCTGGAAATATTTTTGTAAGCTTTTTGTTCTATGCGCTTTGGGCAATGTTATATTTCCTCTTTCACTTTTTGGACAATTATAATCAGTCTTTGAAGTATCAGGCAAAGATTAATGAAATTCAACTCAACCACCTTAAAAGCCAACTGAACCCTCATTTTATTTTCAATGCTTTGAACAGTGTAAGGGCTTTGGTAGATGAAGACCCCATCAAAGCAAAATCGGCCATTACACAATTATCCAATATCCTCAGGTTTTCATTGATGATGGATAAAAAAAGGACTATTGATTTTGAAAATGAATTCAATACAGTCAAAGATTATCTTAACCTGGAGTCTATCCGCTTCGAAGAACGGCTTGAAGTGAAATATGAGATTGACCCTACTGCTTATGAATATAAAGTTCCTCCTATGATGCTGCAAACTATTGTGGAAAACGCGATCAAACATGGTATCTCCAATAGGGTAAAAGGTGGTTTGATACAAATCAAATGTCATGAGGGGATTTCCGATAGCCTTATCATACAGGTAAAGAACAGTGGTCAACTGAAAACCAATGCTTTGACCAAAAAAAAAGATGGCGAAGGACATGGTATCAGCAATACCATACAGCGGCTGAAATTGATTTATGGAAGCCGGGCTTCTTTTAAGATTTTCAATTCCGGAAGCGATTTTGTCATCACTGAAATAAAAATTCCAAAACAAAACCTTACATTAGGTTAAAAATTAACAAAAAATGCGCGCACTTGTAATCGACGATGAGAGATTGGCCAGAAAAGAGCTGATTAATTTACTTTCACAATTTGACCAAGTAGAAGTGGTTGGTGAGGCAAACAACGTAGATGATGCCAAGGAAAAAATAGAATCTTTAAATCCAGATGTCGTTTTCCTGGATATTCAAATGCCTGAAAAGACAGGGTTCGATTTGCTTGAAGAACTTGACAATGTTCCACATGTCATTTTCACCACTGCATACGACGAATATGCTTTAAAAGCTTTTCAGGTCAATGCCCTTGACTATTTACTCAAACCAGTCGAGCCCAAAAGGCTTGGCGAAGCAATTGAAAGACTTCAAAAAAAGCTCTCTGACACTCACGAAAGGCTGGAAAGTGCTACGGAATCCCAACAAAATAAAAAGCTAACCCTCAATGATCAGGTTTTTGTCAAAGATGGAGACAGGTGTTGGTTTGTCAAGCTTCAAAATGTGAGGTTATTTGAATCTGATGGCAATTATATCAAAGTCTATTTTGAAAATAATAAGCCTATGATCCACAAATCCCTTAATGCTCTGGATGAAAGACTGGATGAAAAATCTTTTTTTCGAGCCAGCAGAAAGCATATCATTAACTTAAGTTGGGTGGAGGCCATAGAGCCTTGGTTCAATGGAGGTCTTGTCGTTACGCTCAAAGGGGGAGATAGAATAGAAGTAAGTAGAAGACAAGCTGCAAGGTTCAAAGATATGATGAGCCTTTAAGTGTATATGACTTAACCGGAATCAAGAAAATCAACTGTTTTATTGATTCCCAAAACCAAATTTTGTAAATAGAGGTATCTATTGGTTTTGTATCTATTAAAATCTATTTTATTAAAATTTTAACGCTTAATTTCTCAAGTAAGCACTATGAAAGAGGAGAGAATTTTAATCGTCGAAGACGATATCAATATTGCTGAAAATATTGAAGAAATTTTGGAGCTTTTAGGATATGTCAACATAGACACAGCTAATTCCGCCAATCAAGCCATAAAAGTCGTCAAAAAATACCGACCTGATTTGGTATTTATGGATATCAAGCTCAAGGGAGATAAGGATGGAATCGAACTGGGAGAAATCATCAAACAAATGGTTGATGCTCCTTTGGTTTTTGTAACCTCTTACTCTGACCCTACTATAATCGAAAGGGCAAAACGAATTAATCCAGCAGGTTTTATTGTGAAACCTTTCAATACCAATGATATACATGCCATAGTAGAGATTGTACTATACAATAAGAGAGCAAAGCCCGCGCCGGCTACATCTGCTACAGTATCAAATTTGGATGAAAGCCCTTACTTGGTTACCGATGCTGTTTTTATCAAATCAGACAACGCGTATGAGCGGGTTCCTTACAAAGACATTTATTATGTGGAAGCCAATGGAAATATGGTTACCATCTATTGTAAAGGAAGGAATTTCACAATAAGAAAGTCTATGAAGGATATGGAAGAAAAACTTCCATCAAATCTTTTCTTAAGGGTACAAAAATCTTTTATTGTGCAATTGGCCCAAATCGAAAGCTTTAATACCAAGGATATCTCATTGATTTCCGGACCAGTGGTACAGGTTGGGAGACAATATTACAATGGCTTCTTAGCCAAATTAAATACCATCACAGAAAGTTGATTCCATAAAAAAGGTGAGCAACGCTCACCTTTTTTACTTTTCAAAAAACCAAACAATCAACTAAACTGTCATATTAAGTAAAATTCATGTTTGCCAGAAGACATCATGAAACTTCCACTTTTTAATAATTCTTTGAACTTCCCTTCGATTTCGGATTTCTCTCCATAAAATTCAGCAACCACTTCTCCATACTTGTTTATGAATGTAATTGTAGGGAGGGTTTTTAGATGAAGTTCATCCATGTTGACTTCCAAAACCATTGCAGGTTCTTTCAATTCTTTCACTGTGTCATTTACTGCTATGTGGGCAGTCTCCATATCGAAATTTTGTACTTTCGCTTCTGCTTTGGCTGACCATAAAATTGTCAAAGCCATCAAAAGGCCAATAAAGGCACATACATTGTGCTGAGTTAAAATAGTTGGTTTCATTTTCGTAAGGTTTAATTTTTTCAATGTTTTTGTTCCCAAGCATTGTGGATTGGTGTAAGCTATATGCCAAAATCTGATCCTAAATTTTTAAAATATTGAATATCAAGTATTTACTATTTTAGGAATTTTTTTCAGTGTACAAAAACGAACACCCAATACAGTAATTTGATACAATTAATCGGATTAGAATAAAGGAAAAAGGTTGCTTGGAGTAGGTTAAAAAAACTAAAAACATCGAACAAGTAGACATGTCTACTTAAAATTTCTCATACTGTTTTCTTGTCAAATCCTTTTCTGGTCATTTCACCCCAACCTTTATTACCGCTGAGTTTTTCCCAATTTCCCTTTAGTGATGCATATACTGTAAAGGGATGAAAAAACAATGGTTCAATTAGCGCCTCATTCGGACAATTAATTCCATATCCTCACCTACAGTAGCTGTGCTGTATCCCCCACATTGCATGTTTACCTCCCGGTTTGAGTGATTACTTCTTGAAGAGTCTTGATATCCAATTCAGCTGGTTTTAATCTTATTTATTCCTTTTCTTTCTGATCATTTAGCCATGCAACTTTTTGTTCTGACTGATGGGCTTGTCCAAGTATATTTGAATACAACTCAGGTCTTCTGGCTTTTAGGTAACGAGACCCTCCAGCTTGAGTCAATTTTTCAGCTTGTAGGGAAGCAATTACAAAACTATCTCCAAAATCCCTGCATTCTGCCAAAATATCCCCAAATGGATCTACGATCATGGAACAGCCGTTTTTCAACTGATCATCATCCATCCCAATGGGGTTGGAAAAAACCGCATATACGGCATTGTCATAAGCTCTTGCCGGTAACCATTTCATCAACCAAGCTCTTCCCTTCAGACCATCAAATTCCATTCTCAAACTTGTAGGGTCTTTTTCTCTGTTCTTCCAGAGTTTTGGATCCACAAATCCTGCTCCAGGTCGGGTTGATGGCGTACACATAGTCACATGAGGCATGAATATGATATCTGCGCCCAGCAACTTGGTGGCGCGTACGTTTTCGATGATATTGTTATCATAGCAGATCAGAATCCCGCATTTCCAACCTAAGAGATCAAACACCACATACTCATTTCCCGGCAATACATGAGGATTGATAAAGGGGTGAAGTTTTCTGTATTTTGCAACGAGTCCATTTGAATCTACACATACATAAGCTTTGTAAACCCTGCCATCCCTTTCTTTTTCAAATAGCCCAGCCAAAACCACAATCTTATTTTTCTTTGATATTTCTTTTAGTTTTTGCAACGAGGGGCCATCTGGAATTGGCTCTGCCAATTCCAGTAACTCTTCCCGGTTTAACTTGCGGGCAAAAGAATATCCAGTAATCGAACACTCGTGAAAAGCAATCACTTGAGCACCCTTTTGTGCTGCTTGTGCAGATAATTTATCAATTACCGCTAGGTTATAGGCTTTGTCACCACTACGGTTTTCAAATTGTGCACTGGCAATTTTGAGATTTTGCATTATATAAATCATTTACTGATGTAAAATAAAGCTAAAGTCTTTGAGGAAAGGACCAAAGGAAAAAGGGACGAATGGAATAAAAAAACCGATGAACTGATTAAAGCCCATCGGTTTAAATTATGCTTGAAATTATTTACAATAAGTCATTTGCCAAATTCGCCAAATCAGACCTTTCACCTTTTTCAAGTTTGATATGTGAATATAATGGATGGTCCTTTACCCGGTCAATAAGGTAAGAAAGCCCATTACTTTGTGAGTCAAGGTACGGTGTGTCAATCTGGAAAATATCACCTGTAAAAATGATTTTGGTGTTTTCCCCAGCCCTACTGATAATGGTTTTGATTTCATGAGGGGTGAGGTTTTGTGCCTCATCTACTATAAAGAAGATATTTGATAATGATCTACCTCTGATATAAGCCAAAGGTTGAATCACCAATTTTTCCTGGTTGACCAGTTCAGTTATCTTTTGGTACTCCTTGTCTGATTCCTTGAATTGATTTTGGATAAATTTAAGATTATCCCAAAGTGGCTCCATATAAGGATTTAATTTCGACTTGATGTCTCCGGGAAGGTATCCAATATCTTTATTACTTAATGGTACTATAGGTCTTGCTAGGAAAACCTGCTTATACTCTCTACGCTGTTCCAAAGCACCTGCCAAAGCAAGAAGTGTTTTACCTGTTCCGGCTACGCCTTGAATGGACACCAACTTGACTCTTGGGTTCAGAATGGCATGTAAGGCAAAAGTCTGCTCTGCATTTTTTGGTTTGATATTGTAAGCCAATTTTTTGTCCACTCTTTCAAGGGTATTGTCCTCAGCATTGAAATAAGCCAAAACTGAATTTTTATCACTTTTTAATATGTAATAAGCATTGGCTTTCCTCTTTCTGGTACCCAATATCAGCTTTGCCTCCACATGGTGTTTCTCATAGAGTTGATTGATCATTTCAGGATCAATTCCCTCCAATACAAATCTTCCAGTATTTTCGAGTTCGGAAATATTTTTGATTTTGCCTGTTTCATAATCTTCAGCATAAATTTCCAAAGATTTAGCCTTCAGTCGTAGATTGATGTCCTTACTTACAAGGATGACTTTCCTGTTTTTTTCCGTCTCCTTCAGATGAAGAGCGGCATTTAGGATCTTATGGTCATTCTTCTCTTCTCCAAAGACAATGTTGGCGTTGATATTATTTTCAGGATTCATCAGTACCCTGAAATTACCTTTGGTCTTTCCATTGAGGGGAGTCCAATTATGAATCATGTTGTCCTTGGATAGTTTATCCAACAGGCGGATAAATTCCCTGGCTTCAAAATTTTTGGTATCGTTACCCTTCTTAAACTGATCGAGCTCTTCCAATACAGTAATTGGGATGACCACATCATGTTCAGCGAAGTTCATGATGGAATTATGTGCATAGAGGATGACAGAAGTATCCAGCACAAAAATTTTACGGTCTTTATCGGATTTAGCTCTAGGCATAAATGGTAAAATTTTAGTGGTTAATAGTTAGGAATAAGTTAGAAAAATAATAATAGGATTACCATTTATATAAAGAAAAATAAGAAAGATTAAGAAATCATCAGGGGTATTCGTTTGACAGTCAAGTTGATAAATTTTGCCTTAGCCATGTTCTATTTTGCCAGTATCATGATTATCCTATTTGGCTTGTAATGAATATCCAAGCTTTGGAAAAATTACAGACTTACCTTTTGTACGGGACCTAACTTTCAAATTAATTACAAAAAAAATCCTGTCGGTTTCCAGAACCTGACAGGATTAAAGCAATATAAAAGCATAATTCCTTCTATTATATACCCATATCCTTGGCTATCATTTCGGCCAAGTCATAGACTTTGACATCATGCTCTCGCTCTTTATTTTTGACTCCATCAGTCATCATGGTCAGGCAGAAAGGGCAGCCAACTGCAATGGCAGAGGCTCCTGTGGATAAAGCTTCTTCAGTACGCTCTATATTGATGTCTTTTTTGCCGTTTTCAGGCTCCTTGAACATCTGCGCTCCACCAGCACCACAGCATAATCCTTTTGTTTTGCAACGCTTCATTTCAACCAATTCCACATCCAAAGCTTTTATGACATCTCTAGGGGCTTCATACACATCATTTGCCCTACCCAGGAAACAGGAGTCATGGAAAGTGATTTTCTTTCCTTTGAATTCGCCACCACCTTGAAGGGCTACTTTTCCTTCGTTGATCAATTGCTGTAAAAATTGAGAGTGATGAATCACTTCGTAATTTCCTCCCAAAGCAGGATATTCGTTTTTTATCGTATTGAAGCAATGTGGGCAGGCAGTGACTACTTTTTTTACGTTGTAGCCGTTCATAACCTGAATATTGGCTACTGCCTGCATCTGAAATAGAAATTCATTTCCTGCTCGCCTTGCCGGATCTCCTGTACAGGCCTCCTCGGGACCCAATACAGCAAAACTGACCCCAACTTTATTGAGTATTTTTACAAATGCCTGAGTGACTGCCTTGTACCTATCATCAAATGATCCGGCACAGCCCACCCAAAAAAGAATTTCTGGATTTTCTCCTGATGAGGCCATCTCGGCCATGGTTGGAATTTTGTATGTTGACATTGTTTGGATTTTAGATTTTAGATTTAAGATTGTAGATTTTAGGGGCTCTTCCTTTTTGAATCCTATGTCTATTCTCTCTTTCTTCTTGTTTCTTGTCTCTTTTTTCTTGCTTCTTATTTCGCTTCCTCATTTTTCAAATGATCTGCCCAGTTAAACCTATCAGTTGGGGCAAATTTCCAAGGAGAAAAAGAAGTTTCCATGTTTTGGAACATGGCGTTCCATTGCGCAGGACTACCTGATTCCTCCATGGCCACATATCTTCTCATCTGAAGGATTATGGAAAGTGGATCTATATTGACTGGACAGGCTTCCACACAAGCATTGCAAGAAGTGCAGGCATTAATTTCCTCTTTGGTAGTATAGTCTCCCAAGAGTGATTTGCCATCTTCTAAGCCAGGTCCACCGGCATCTAGACTTTTACCGACCTCTTCAGCACGGTCTCTGACATCCATCATAATTTTACGCGGAGACAATTTCTTTCCGGTAATATTTGCCGGACATTCGGCTGTACATCTACCACATTCTGTGCAACTATATGCATTCATTATGTTCACCCAGGATAAATCATTGACATCCTTTGCGCCAAATCTCGCGATTTCCGCAGGAGGTTCACTAGAAGCTTCAGTCTGTATTCCCAACATCATATTGACTTCATTGGTAACTTCTTCCATATTCTTCATTTCTCCTTTAGGCTTCAGGTTAGAATACCAAGTATTGGGGAAGGCAAGGAAAATATGCAGATGCTTAGAGTAAGTCACATATACTGCAAAGGCTAGAATACCTACAATATGGAACCACCATGCAAAGCGTTCGATGAAAACCAAGGTCCCATCTGACATACCTTGGAAAATAGGCTGAATCAAACCACTGAAAAATAAACCTTGCAGCGCGATGTATTTTTCAACGCCTCTTTCAGCAAGAATCTGATCTGTAGCATTCATGGTAAGGATTGCAAACATCAGTACAATCTCTATTATAAGAATGAGGTTGGCATCTAATGCAGGCCACCCTTTTAGCTCAGTCATTGAAAGTCTCTTTACCCTCATGACATTCCTTCGTATCAGGAAAGCCACGCAGGAAACGAGAACAGCGATGGCCAGGAATTCGAACATATTCATCGCAACCGTGTAGACAGTTCCAAGGAATGGAGCAAAGATCCTATGCTGACCCGAAAATCCATCAATGATGAATTCCAGAACTTCAAGATTGATGATGATAAAGGCTACATAAATCAGCAGGTGCAGAAATGCTGGCCCCAACCTTTTAAACATCTTCTTTTGACCAAGCGCTACCAAAAGCATGGTTTTCCATCTTTGGTCTTTTTGGTCATTTCGATCTTCCTTTTGGCCAAGGAAGATATTTCTTCTCAGGTAACTGACTCTTTTGTAAAGAATGTAGCCAGCTACTGCAAAAACAAGAAGAAAAATCAACTGAGGTAAAATGCTCATATTGTTTAATTTAGCGTTTATTGAATGGGTTTATATGATTTTTTTTATTGAAATGATTTGCATCAAAGATACAAATATCTACCTTTGCATCACTTTAAACGGTAACGGTGATGTAGCTCAGTTGGTAGAGCATCGGACTGAAAATCCGTGAGTCGGTGGTTCGAATCCACTCATCACCACAAGTCCCGAGATAATCGGGACTTTTTTTATTTGTACCCTTCTAAGATTATTTACAGACTCCTTCTCCATTCTTATTCATTAGTTGATGCAAAATAATAAATAGTAGGCATGCATACTATTTTGTAAGGCAATTTAAAATCAATCTAATTTCTATTTTTTTCCCAAATTGCTGTAACATTTCAAATCCTCATGGATCATCTAACTGAATGAAGACTTTTTTTGAAGCACATATTTTATCGCTCAAAAACCAACTTTACAGAATGGCCTATCTCTGGTTGAAAGACAGGGATACTGCACAGGATGTTTTGCAAAGTGTTTTTGAAAAAGCATGGATGAGAAAAGATGAGCTTCAAAAAATGGAAAATCCAACAGGATGGATGGTTCGGGCTTTAAAGAATGAAAGCCTTCAGCATTTTCGAAACTATAAAAAGTTCGAAAAACTTGAGGGTTTGGACTTTGAATCAGAAGCAAGGGTGGAGGAAGGAGATACTGATGTCCAGGTTAAACTCGTCTTTAAGTTCTTGCAGACACTGCCTGAAAAACAGAAGGAAGTGTTTCATTTAAGAGAAGTGGAAGGATTGACCTATGAGGAAATTTCCGAGTACATGGAAATCTCCTTGGATCAGGTAAAAGTCAATTTACACAGAAGTAGAAAATCACTTCGGGAATTCCTTATAAATGCCAATTATGATGAAAGATAAGTTAAGTGAGCTTTTAAATAAGTATTGGGAGGGTAACAGCAGTCTTGAAGAAGAGCGTCAACTGAGAAAACTTCTTTCCCATACTGAAGGAATGGAGCAGGAAAAGTCTTTCTTCTTGGGTCTGGATAAATTATCAAAAAATTCTGCTGAACCCATTTCAGTTGCTCAAAAACCGTTGAATGCATTCAATAGGTGGCTTCGGTATGCGGCAGCATTGGTCATCTTATTAGTTTCAAGTTGGGTGGCCTATGATTCTTATCAGACTTATCAGCAGAGAATGGCTTACGAACAGGTAATGCAGGCCTTTATGCTTATACAGGATAACCTTCAAAAGGGAACTTCAAAGATAGAAATCATGGAGGATTTGAAATACCTCAATACTACTCATGAGTTGTTCAATGTCGATGAAGTAAAATAATTATATAGAGATCTTGCTTCATGCAGGTAAGCTAGATTTCAGGTCCACATAGGATTACCATCCAAGATGCGAGATAATCCAGATAGTTATTGGATAGTTTATTTGTGATCAATAAAGAAAAATTATAAAAAGATGAAAAAATATATCAGTGCCATTTTCCTATGTTTTATCATCTCTGGCCTTCAGGCTCAGGATGATGCTATAGTAAAATTCTTTTCTAAGTATATGGAAGACGATAACTTTTCCAGGGTATACATCAGCCCCAAGATGATGCAAATGGCAGGTGGCTTTCTCAAATCAGCTGACAGTAAAGATGAAGATTCTCAAAAAATGGGGGAGCTCATCTCTCGGGTGAAGGGCATAAGAATTTTAAGTGCCGATAAAGTCAGTGGAAATAACCTATATAAAGAAGCCATGAGCACTTTGAACAAAAATCTCTACGAGGATTTAATGGATGTGGCTGACAAAGGATCTAACATCAAGTTTATGGTGCGTGAAGAAAAAGGGAAGGTCAAGGAACTGATCATGATCAGCGGATCTAAAGATAGTTTTACACTGCTGAGTATGTTGGGTGACTTCAGTTATCAAGACCTCAATATTCTAGCTGATAAGACCAATATTCCTGGAATGGATAAGTATAAAGGAGGAAAATAAGCGGGGATTAGGTTACAGTTTGAAATAAGGAAGATATACAACTGAAATATAGTAGAAATTAGATTCAAATATTTCAGAAAGATGTGGATACGAAATTTCAGCAGTAACCAAGAAATAAAACTTCCTACTCGAACTAAAGACAAATTGATTTTAGGGATTTATTGATATTGGTTATTAAGTGATATTCAATCCTATTCAAATACATGCATTGTAGAAATAGCAGACTATTAAATAGATTAAAATTATAAAACAATGAGACGAAATTATATAGTACTTACAGTAACTTTTTTTGCACTTATTCTTCAAAACGGCTTTGCACAATCTGATCCATATGAGGCGATAAATGAGAGATTAGAAACGCCGGTAGAATCAAAGATTCTATGGCCTTGGGAAGACACCGACTCAAAAAGAGGAATGAGAATTACTGAAATGGATGCCACTTACAGGCTTTCCTTCAACGATAAAAATAAATCAGAACTCGCTATAGATTTCAAGAATTTTGAGGAAATGGTTTCAGCTGTTTACTTGAAAGACCAAGTATCTGGAAAACTTCTTGCAGAAACATTAGATAAATCAGTCTCTGCTGAATTCAAACCTGTATTTGAACAAGTAGATGGGGAAGATATCTTTTATATGTTATCAAATGGAGACAAATACCAGGAAGAGATATACTTTTTAGCAAGCAGCAAAGAAAAATACGAACTCCTATATTTTAAGTATAAGCCAAAAACCAAAGAAAAAGACAGGCTACACTTTCAACTAGAAAACACACTAAATAAATAAACCGACTATGAAAAAGCATATAATTTTATTCGCAGCCTTATTGTTGCTCCTAGGACAATACAGCTTTGCCCAAAGCAAATCTGTTGACGCTATGTATCAAAAATACAAAGGGAATGAAAACTTCTTTCACCTCGATATAGGAGGAAGTTTCATGAATTTTGCCAAGGGCTTAAATATTCAGTTGGATCATGGAAAGCAGGAAGCCATTGCAAACTCTATGGAGAGACTTAAAATGTTTAAACTCCCTGTAAGCGCTCAAACAGCAAAGACTGAGTATAATACTTTAAGAAAAGGATTAGAGAAAGAGCGCTTCGATCTCACTTTGGAAATGCAAGAAAAGAAAAATGGAATTCAGGTATTTACCAAGGGCGATAAAATCATCAGCGATATTGTTGTTCTTGTTCGGGATGATAAAAATGAGGTCATGGTTTTGGAATTATTTGGGAAATTTGATTCTGAAACTATAGCCGATATTGGTAAGGTATCCCGATAAACCTTCTAAATCTCATTTTGCAAGTGGTCCTTTTGGAAGGATCACTTTTTTATTTTTTAAATTTGGGTATTCGCAATCGATTGTTTCTTTTATCGTTTAATAATTTAAATAAAAAAAATATTATTTTGTTTTTACAGCATTATACTTAAATTAATTACAAGCGTTACCGATTGCGAAAAAATTTTATAGATTTAATTATCAATAATTATTACAAATATTTTTTATTAATTTATTAACAAAAAGCCTATT
>NZ_REBN01000235.1 GCF_007692705.1 Mongoliibacter sp. | reverse complement strand
GTCTAACAGGATTGCAAAGGTAAAAACTTTTTCCCTGTTTGCAAGGTGATACTACACTCTTTCTACTACTCAACTTCTAAGTTTCCCACAACTGCCTGATTTCAAGACTAAAAAAAATTAAACATTTTTGAAAGTTTTATAATCCAGCAGTTCTCCCTTTTTCTCAAAAAAACATTTCTTTGGGAGAGGAAATAAAGCTTCAAATTCGAATACCGAAAAAAACGGTACTTACTCTGAAACAATCCCTAATTGCATGGAGATGTTTAATAGATTTAAAATGGATTTGTTAAATCTCTTGTGATTTAGATTAGTAGTGACCTCGTCAGGATTCAAACCTGAAACCTCCTGAGCCGTAATCAGGTGCTCTATTCAGTTGAGCTACGAGGCCATTTGGGATTGCAAAAGTAGGCAGGTTTTCTGAAATAGCAAAAGACAAGTTTAAATGATTTTAAAAAGTCATTAAGTAGCCAATTGTATAATTAAGAATAATTAAGAGGAAAAGAACTGCAAATCAAGCATGATTTTATAATTTAGCCGAAATTTTAAAGTCAATACACTCTTTCATGAAAAGATTACCATTAATACTGATATTAAATATTATCTCTTTATCACTGTTATTTGCACAAGAAGAAAAAAGGGAAAGAACACCTATAGGTGGAAGACCGGATATCAAAGGCGACCTGTTTCTGGATTTTGGATTCAATAGATTAAATAACATTCCAGATGAACTTGGGACCAACTTTTTTTCCTCTAGAACCTTTAACGTGTCCTATCAATACCCTATTAATATAGGAGAGGAAACTGGATTCACATTTAATCCAGGAATCGGAATAGGAACTGATAAAATGGCATTTAGAGAAAACCGAACGCTTTTCAACAATCCCGCTTTAGGTCCTGAATCAAGTCAGATTTTAGAAATAGAAGAAGTGTATGGAGAAAACATTTCTATCAGCACCAATAATGTCTCTGCCAATTATATAGATATTCCATTGGAATTCAGGTATCATTTTAACAAAAGAGATTACAGTAAAAGCTTTAGAATTGCTGTTGGAGGAAAAGTAGGCTACCTTCTCAATGCACAAACAAAAATTCAATATACCGATGAAGAGAATCTGACCCGCAAAATAAAAGACCGTCAGTCTTTTGGTTTTAGTCCTCTTAGGTATGGGGTTTATACCAGAATTGGCTTCCCTGGATTTAATATTTGGGGTTATTATGGATTAAATCAAGTTTTCCAAGGTGAAAACGGTCCCTTTAGAACTCAAGCGAACCAGATCAATTTTGGTATTTCAGCTGCTTTATTCTAAAAGTCGAAGCCTTGTTATATCAGTCAGCTACATTTTGGCGATCTTAATATTCAACGTTGATTAACATTTTTGATATTTTAATCGAATCTGAGTACCAGAATTCCAGGTTCAAAATCAATGTTTTATAAGATGGTTGCAACTATATAAAAATACCCATTACTTCAATGAAAAATAAAAAAGGGGCCATTTGAGGCCCCTTTTTATTTTACTTTCTATCCAACTCTGTTTTCATTTCTTCAATGTTCAAAATATTGGATATCTGTGATTGTTCAATATCTCTGAACTTTGTCAGTTGAACATCTATTTGCTTCGTTATTTCCATTCTGACCTCTTCTGCTCCATCCGTAGGCTTGTAGGCACCAGTACCCGCAATTACATTTAGGTGCGCCAATTTGTTATTTAGCCTGATTGGATAATTCAAGGGATCCTGACCACTTCTATTTTGCGTTTGATAAAGCTCCTTCTCTATATCAGAAATTGTGTTTACAATCCCCTCTATCCTTCTTCTTTGTCTTGGATTATCTTCTGCTATTTTATTCAGCTCATCACGGTATTTTCTGATCATGATGATAGCTTCATGGGTTTCTGTCAACTTATCCCTTACACTAAGTAAGAAATCATATTGAGCTTGTAGATCCTCCTGAGAAGAAGGGTACCTCA
The DNA here is from genome assembly GCF_007692705.1 of Mongoliibacter sp. Lineage (GTDB taxonomy): Bacteria > Bacteroidota > Bacteroidia > Cytophagales > Cyclobacteriaceae > Mongoliibacter. The sequence goes on along the minus strand of NZ_REBN01000235.1, from coordinate 7,317 downwards.
AATCAGGTAAAACTTCGAATGACTCATCCTGAGACTGGCCGTCAACAGTCATTCTTACATGGTATTTACCAGGAACAACTTTAGGTCCTCTTAAAGGTCCAGACCACATGATCATTCCTTCAAATCCGATAGCATCTGGAACTCTCAAGTTCCAATTGAATTCATTTGATCCAGTTTTGAATTTTAATGTATCTCCTTCTATGCCTTTGGAAGAAAACTCTCTTATAAGATTTTTATCATTATCGAAGAATTCGATCTTAACCTCTTCTTTTGGTTCATCTTTCAAATGGTAATAAACTAAAACTCCCCCTGGTCTATTGGTACCTGCAGTAAGAGATTCTCTTCTTACCCCGTCTAGCAAATAGGAGTCCTGTGGTTTGAATAGATGAAAAGCATTGTTTTTTACATCATCAGAAAGTTGATGTAGAACTGTAAGGTCATCTATCATCCAAAAGCTTCTTCCCTGTGTTGCTGCAATCAAGTTGTTATCCTTTATCGTCAAATCAGTGATAGGAACAATTGGTAAATTCAATTGTAAGGGCTGCCAGTTTTCTCCATCATCAAAAGAAAAATACATGCCTGTTTCAGTACCTGCATATAACATCCCTCTCTTTGCAGGATCTGCTCTTACCACACGGGTAAAATGCTGCGGGTCTATTCCGCTTACAATTTTTGTCCATGTTGCTCCATAGTCTGTAGTCTTGTACAGGTAAGGAGCAAAATCCCCATTCTTATAGGAAGTGGCTGCTACATAAAGTCCTCCTTCTTCAAATGGATGTCCCTCTACACTATTCACCTGGGTCCACTCTGGAAAATTCTCAGGTGTTACATTTTCCCATGTTCCTCCGTTATCCTTAGAAACATGAATCAAACCATCATCTGAACCAGCCCAAAGCACACCTTTTTTAAGTGGAGATTCAGTAGCCGCAAATATGGTACTGTAGTACTCTACAGATGTATTGTCCTTCGTAATAGGACCTCCTGAGGGTCCAAGTTTTTCTTTGGCATTTCTGGTCAGATCCGGAGAAAAAGTCTCCCAAGTCTGTCCTTTGTTAGTCGACCTATGAAACATATTAGAGGTCGTATAAAGGACTTCAGGATCATGTGGAGAGAAGAAAATCGGGAAATTCCATTGGAATCTGTACTTCATACCTTCTGCACCATGCCCCATTGGATTATCAGGGTATACATTCACATTTCTTCTCGCGCCTGAGGAATGGTTAAGTAACTGAAGTAATCCACCGTAATTACCCCCAAAAACCACATCATTATCTGTTGGATCCACAGCCAGCCAGCCACTTTCACTACCAGCACTTACTTCCCAATCATCCTCAGTTATTCCATAGCCGTCATTTCTATGATTTATCCTCATGGTAGAATTATCCTGCTGCGCACCATAGATTCTGTAAGGGAAGTGATTATCTGTCGTTACTCTATAAAACTGAGCTGTTGGCTGATTCATATAAGTTGACCAAGATTCGCCTCCATCTAGTGAAACTTGTGCTCCACCATCGTCTGCAATCACCATTCTGGTATTGTCATTGGGATCTATCCAAAGATCATGATGATCTCCATGAGGAGCCCTTGAGTTCTTAAAGGTTTCTCCCCCATCTGTAGATTTGTGGTAATCCACGTTCACTACATAAACAGTATTCTCATCCTGAGTATCTGCATAAATTCTAGTATAGTACCAAGCTCTCTGTCTTAAGCTTCTATCTTCATTTGTTTTAGTCCAAGTCGCACCAGCGTCATCAGATCTAAACACACCGCCATCAAGATTTTCCACTATTGCCCAAAGCCTATTAGAGTTTAAAGGTGAAACGGTAATCCCCATTATTCCCAATATCCCTTCCGGTAACCCTGGGTTCCTTGATATTTCAGTCCAGTTTTCTCCTCCATCTGTACTTTTAAACATTTTGGAGTTTGGTCCTCCACTTTCTAGACTATAAGGAGTTCTTTTTACGTCCCAAGTAGAGGCATACATAGTTTCAGGATCATTTGGATCCAAGATCAAATCCACTGCACCAGCTACTTCACCTGCATAAAGTTTTCTCTCCCATGATTTCCCTCCATCAGTTGATTTGTAAACACCACGCATTTCTGTAGGCTTGAAAATATCGCCTAGAACAGCTGCGTATACAATATCCGGGTTTTCAGGATGAATTCTTATCCTAGAAATAAACCTGGTTTCTTCCATACCCAAGTGCTCCCAAGTTTCGCCAGCGTCAACACTTTTCCAGAATCCATAACCATAGGAAACATTCCCTCTTACTGTCTTTTCACCACCGCCTACATAAATAATATTTGGATCAGATTCAGCAACAGTCACTGCACCGATAGAACCGCCAAAATAGCCGTCAGATATATTTTCCCATGTCCTACCAGCATTATCGGTTTTCCAAACACCACCTCCGGTTGCACCGAAATAATAGGTGTTCCTGTCAGAGGTGACGCCCGCAACAGCAGCAGATCTACCGCCTCTATGGGGTCCCACAAGACGCCATTGAACTGCGTCGTATAGTGATTCATCGTAAGTCTGCGCATTTATTTCTTGATTTGGCGTTATCAAAAGCCATAGAAATAAGCAGACTATTGGCATAAATATTTTTTTCATATTTAAATAGTTAGAATTTTAAGATAATCAACTTTGCGTTGATTGATAAAACAAAAGATGTCGATTGGAATAAATTCCTATGTATACGGTTCTATTGAATGACACAATTAAGTAAAATCATATATAACTTAGTTTCCATAATTGGGATTCTGAACCATGTTGGGATTTGACAATAATTCGTCTCTAGGAATGGGTAAAATCTGCTTCCAAGGCTGATCTAAACTCACTGGTGCGGATGAATTTTTTCTTTCTACACTTCCTAATACTGTCAAAGCTCTTCCGGTTCTCACAAGGTCAAAGAAACTATGCCCTTCAAATGCCAATTCAAATTTTCTTTCCTTTTCAATTTCCAATAAAAGTGCTTCCTGAGTAACCGGTCCAGAATATGGAGCTACCCCGGCTCTTTCTTTTATTTTATTCAAATCATCAACCGCAAGTGTTAAGGTTCCGGAAGAATGCGCATATGCCTCAGCTCTATTAAGGTACATTTCGGCAATCCTTATGATATGAAAATTATCTATGTTACCTGGTTTTTGATATTTTGTGGGAAAGAAGACACCCTGAACAGGGTCGAATCCAAACATTGTTCCTCTTATATCATTTTCATCGCTCTGTATTTCAGAAATGAAACTTTCATGTACAGCAAGCTCACCCCTTCCACCTTGCGCACCTGGGAAGTACCAAAATCTCATACCACTTTGGTCTGCTGCTATAAATTCAAGTTCAAAAATTGATTCAGAGGTAAATTCACCTGCATAGATATCAATATAATTATCCAACAAACTATACTGACCATCCTCAATTACCTCAGTACTTAACCGTATGACTTCAGGATAATTTCTGGTATAGAGATAAAACCTTGACAGCAAAGCTCTCGCGGTACCTTTAACAGCTTTTGCCCTTGTAGAAGTATTATTAGATTGAGATTCAGGCAATAGATTTAAAGCAGACAAAAGATCCGCTTCTACTTGGTTATAACCATCAACTAAAGAAGGTCTTGTGGGGTATAAATCCTCATTTACAGCTCTTGATGGAGTTAAAGGAAGTACTACACTTTGATCTCCATGAACACCTGGTACTCCTCCAAACACTTTATTTAGATCGAAGAAAGCCAAGGCCCTTACAAAATAGGCCTGACCTACAATATTATCCTTTTTTGCCTGGTCCATTTCAATCCCAGGAACTTCTGCAATAATATTGTTAGCTTGATTCACCGCCCTGAAGGCAGCTGTATAGAAATTTGTCACCTCCAAATTGGATGCGTCCAATTCGTAGGTATCTAGTTCCCTGTAAAAATCCCATGTACCTACACTTTGAGATATATCACTGGAAACTTCGCATATATTCTGAAAATTCCTGCCGTAATAAAACCCAGATTGCAATTGATGGTATAAACCCGCCAACGCAGCATCAGCACTTTTCTCATTGGTAAAAGCGACTTCATTTGAGATTTGTATTTCCGGTTCTTGATCCAACACATTACATGCATTGAAAAAGCCCAGAACCAGCAAAGAAATACCTGTATATATATATTTAATTTTCATGATTTTCTCAATTTAGAATGTAATGTTGAAACCTCCCATAAATACTCTAGGCTGTGGCATAGCGTAAAAATCCACACCTTGTGTAGTAGCAGTACCAGCTGTCGAATTAACTTCTGGATCAAGCCCGCTATAGTTGGTGAAAGTCAGAATATTTTGACCACTGATGTATACTCTAGCTGAAGTCATCCCTAATTTTGAAGCAAAACTTGGAGACAGTGTGTATCCAATACTCATGTTTTTTAGTCTCAAGTAGGACCCATCCTCCACAAACCTTGAAGGCCTCAAATTAGCAGCATAATTTGCGTTAGTCATTCTTGGAACCATAGTCATATCTCCAGGCTGCTGCCATCTATCAAGCTGGCTGGCTAAGAAATTAGTATTCCTTGTTCCCCCATGCTCTTGAAAAAATCTATTCCAGAACAGCTGATCATTGCCATATGAAAACTGGAAAAATATCATGGCATCAAAGTTTTTATACCTGAAGGTATTTGTCAAACCACCAAAGAAATCTGGCCATGCATCTCCAACGATAAACCTATCAATATTAGGATCAAATGGTCTATTAGGGTCTTTGGTTTCCCAAATCGGATCCCCTGTTTCTGGGTCAACGCCAAGCTGGTTATGCATCCAGAATGAATACATAGGAATTCCTTCTTCCATCCTTATGATATCCCTGTTATAAACTGGAATGGACTGAGCCAAGGTTTTGATATTGTTCCTGTTTTGGGCAATATTAAAATTAATATCCCAGGTAAAATCCTGCTTAACTATGGGACTCCCGGAGATTGAGAATTCAAAACCTTTATTCTCCATTTCTCCGAAGTTTTGGAAAATATTAGTAAAACCGCTGGACCTTGGGATCGGAACTGCTAGTAATAAATCTGAGGTTTGTTTGTTGTAATAATCAAAAGTAACATTCACCCTTTCATTAAACATGGCAACATCTACACCTATATTGAATTGAGCTGTTCTCTCCCATCTAAGGTCAGGATTGGCAAGCTGGGAAGGCTCAGTTCCTGGAGTGATGGCATAATTGGCACCACCGGCCCAAAGTCCTCTTGATTGAAAATCATTGATTCCATTCTGGTTACCTGTTACTCCATAACTTGATCTGACTTTCAAATCAGATACAAACTTTCCTTTATTGAAAAAGTCTTCCTCAGAAATCCTCCAGCCAACTGCGGCCGATGGAAATGTCCCCCATCTATTGGCTGTACCAAATCTCGAACTACCGTCTCTTCTGAGGTTAAGGGTAAGTAAATATTTGCTTTGATAAGAATAATTGACCCTACCGAAAACAGATGCAATCCCCCAAATGGATCCGTCGGAGGACGATGTTTGTACCGCTGCCGATGCTATTCTTTTAAAGTCATTGGATGGGAATTGTTGCCCCGTGGCTGTAGTCCTTTCGAAAGTAGATTGTTGAAGAGATGTTCCTAACAATACACTTAGGCTGTGCCCCGCACCAAAATTCGTTTGATAATTAAGTACGTTTTCCTGAATCCAGTTATCATAAACCGATACAATAGAAGTTGCTTGCCCATTCACAGCAGCTCCCGCATTTAGGAATGTATTGATATAAGTGTCCTCCTTGATATTATTGTAATCAACACTGAAGTTACTTCTTAATGTTAATCCAGGAAAAAATTCGTACTCCCCATAGACGGTCGCCAAGACCCTATTGGTTACCATTGTAATATCATTTTCATTGACTACAGCTATTGGATTCTCAAAGATTGAGAATTTTGTATAGCTTCCATCCTGTTGAAAAGGAGGCAGATTGGATGGGAAAAAGTGCGTTCCTCCTAGAGCTCCTGCTATGTTATCATCATTATTAACCCTATTCCTGATATTTCTTGAATAAAGTATACTGGTCCCAATTTTTAATTTATCAGATACAAAAGCATCGAGATTCAGCCTGCCTGTTCTTCGACCGAAGGAGGAAGGAGCTACGATTCCATCCTGGTTGAAATCTGAAGCAGAAGCCAAATACCTTACTTGATCATTTCCTCCTGTAACAGAAACGTCGAAATTTGTGATAGGAGCATCTCCAAAAACAAAATCTGAATAATTTGTACTAACTGCCTGCTCCGGGTTAGCATATATTGGCTGACCGCCATTGTTGACGGCTGCTTCATTCCTTAACATTTCAAAAGTAGAACCATCTACTAATTCAGGCTTTCTCCAAGCACTTTGGACACCGTGGTAAGCTCCTATACTAACTTTGGCTTTTTGACTTTTCCCTCTTTTCGTAGTAATCAACACCACTCCATTGGCAGCCCTTGCTCCATAGATAGCAGTTGCTGAAGCATCCTTAAGTATTTCCATGGATTCTATATCAGCGGGATTTATATCAGCCATCGCATTGGCAGTAGATCCACCTAAACCAACCGCAGAGAGATTACCGGAGACGATTGGTATTCCATCAACCACATATAGGGGATCATTATCTGCATTGATGGAGGTTGTACCTCTAATTCTTACAAACATACCACCGCCTGGTGTACCGGAATTAGCAGAAATCAATACTCCTGGAGCTCTTCCCTGCATCATCTGGTCAGGACTGGGCATAGGGAGATTCTCTATATCCTTAGCACTTACTGATGAAATAGCTGAGGTAAGTGTTTTTCTATCCTGCTCACCGTAGCCCACCACAATTACCTCACCGAGTTGTTTGAGGTCTTCATTTAGGATGACATCAATTATCTCTTGATTTCCTACAACGACTTCTCTGGTGAGATACCCTATATAAGTAAAAATCAGCGTGGAATTCCCATCTGATACCTGTATAGAAAAATCACCATCTATATCAGTGACTGTTCCTATATTCGTGCCCTTCACTTGAATATTGGCACCTGGAATTGGTTGATTGTCGGAACTGGAAATTACAGTTCCTGTAACAGTTCTCTGCTGTGCAGACAAGTTACCAGCGAAAACAACCAAATATAATATGGCTGCTAGTAAAATTTTCTTCATAGTTAGGTTGGTTTTATATACTTTTTAAAATTTAATTTAAAATAGAATAAAGAACCAATCTAATGTGTGATGAATGGTTAAATAATATTATTGAAATTCATAATTTTTATGTAAAAAAACATCGATTAGCAAAATATTATTCTGTTTAAACCTGTATATAATTAATATTTAACAATATTTATT
>NZ_REBN01000225.1 GCF_007692705.1 Mongoliibacter sp. | reverse complement strand
GTAAAATATTATTATAATTAATTGCGGGACTTCCTGAGATGATGGTAGGTGATGATCTACTACCATCAGGATATTTATTATTTGGTTTTAATAAATAAAACTCATTCAAAACTTTACCGAGATTATTAATTAAAAAAATACGCATTTCTGCAACATTCAAAAGGTAAATTGAATCCAAACTTTTCACATGAAAACCATTTATAGACCCAACTCCATCAGGCCCAATTTGATCAAATGTTATATCAAATTCCAAATTTTCTTTAGAAATATCATAAAATTTAATGGACGGTTTCTCACTTTGAAAAACTAGCCACTCTTTATCTTTATCTTCAAAAACATCAAAATACCAGGATTTAATATTGGTTAGTGAATCTACTGGAAAATTCATTACAGTAACCTTATGTAATTCTATCTCAGGTATGAACTCGGAACTCTTTTTTGAACAACTTGTAATACAGAAAAGAAAAAGAATAATATAGGTTCTAAACATAAGTTTCATTATCTCTACAACTTAAAAAAGACAAGAAATAACATTTCAATTAAATCTTGTCTTTTTAAATGTGTAAATGTTATAAATTAGTTAATGGTGACTTCCTCCGTCATCCTTACCGCAACAGTGATATTTTGCTATTGGACATGCTCCATTATCAATATATCGATCTTTATTTTGCATGCTTTGGCAATCAATCCCACTTGATTTGGATTCATTTCCAGAACCAATTAAAAAGAGTAGAGATAAAGCCCCTCCTAATAAAATTGTTTTAATTCCTGTTTTTTTCATAATTTAAATATTTAAGTTTAATTATTTCAACCACCATTCTTCGGCAGCTGTGAATTAAAAATTACCGGTAAAAACTAATTCTTTAGCCAACTTACAAAAAAAAAAAAACTACCTTTGCAAGAGACAGACTAAAATTTATTCACTGAAATAATTAACCGATTGATATTCAAATAAAAAAATTTTATAACAATCGAGAAATTATTTTACAGGTGGGGAAAGTAGTCAAATTCAGATCCATGAAACTATTAAGCCTGATCAATTTTCTTTAGGTGCATTCCTCAAATATTGAGCAATCTTTACCTTAGGTTTCAGAATTATTTTAAGTGAAAATTTTTGTCGTAAATATTAAAAAAATGTCGTTTAAATTTTAAAACGACATTTTAAATATATAAATTTTTCGTGAATTAAATGAAATTCGTGCAATCCCTACCCTTTGTATAAACTATCTGAATTCTGAACCGGATAAGATTTCAGACAATCCTTATTGGAATGATGAAGAAAAGAATTTGTATAAAGATTTCCATCTATCTCGAACCCTACTTTACTAATATCCTTCAGGACAACTTTTAAGACATTTTAAGCCTAAAATTCTTTCAAAAGAAAAAGAAGGAGATTATTATGTATAAGAACAATGTATTCAGCAAAAGGACTTGAAGGGGACTATCCAAAATCTAACCCTTGGTCTATTCAAAAAGTATACGCAGTTATAGAAAATAATGAATGGAGATTAAAAAATTCCCTGCCGATAATCACATCGAATTTGGAATAAAAAGACAATAGGGAAGATTACTTTTAAATTTCCGTCTTATCTTGATTTCAATCAAGAATTAGCAGAACATGCAAACAAATTTTACAATCAAATTGTAGAGGAATTTCAATTCTCTGAATTGGAGCCCTTTGATTTCTATATAACCACAGTGGAGATGAAATGGGCAGATTACTAAATTTTGATTTCTTTTTTGAAAGCTATACCACGGGCATAGGTATGAATGAAAAAAGAATACTTTTTAGTGGTATTGGTTCAGAACACTATCCTCTTGAGTTTATTCATTTAATTTTTCCAAAGTTTGACAGAAATGAATTAATTAAAGAAGGATTTGCAACTTGGAAAGGAGAATTGGGAGTAAAAACATTTGAAGAAAGTGCCAGTATATTTGCTCATGAATCAGGTAAAAACGATACAATAATCTTCAACGATATTCTAAATAAAAAATGGGGTTGGCAATATGCAGCATTTTACACATAAGAAGCGATTTTGTGTAAAACAGCCTATAAAAAAGGAGGAGTTGAGCTATTGAATGAACTCTTGAAATACCAAATGACAGCAAAAAGCTACTAGAAAACCTGAGTTTAATATTCAATATTAAAGAAGATGATTTTGACAAATCTTGGAGGACAGAAACATTGAAATATGAAGGCTCAATCGATGCAGTAAATAATCAACATGAGTTATAATATCTGGTCCATACAATGTTCTTGATTTAGATACCGTTGAATAACATTTTATTAGCCAAAAGTTTTAGAAATACATGATGAACGTAAATATGTAATGTTTATAGCTCAAAAATAAAATTTATATGAAGCACTGCTAATAAATTCAGGTTCACCCTCAAATGTATGAGGCTATTTACTTGAGTGGGACTTCTTGAGCTTTTAATTGGTATTTTAATTTTTTATCATAATGTTCTATGTATGAATACTAGGTTTTAGATCATTCTTAACTGTTCCCTACAAAAGATTGTATATCCAGCGGTGTATAGTGAGTATAGAATATGTTCATTGGTTTGTCCAATTATATGTAGGTTACAGGATCTTACTATATTTTGCTAGACGATCATTTTATCACAAGTGCTACCCTGCGGGAACTGACAAACCATATTATCGGGCAAGGGGGTAAAATTCTTGCAGCTTCTTCTTTGAGCTGCGGTAGGTTTGGAAAATCATTCACCCATACCTATCAGGGTGAATTTATAGGAATGACAGGAGTGGAATATCAGGCACTGAGATTATACAGCAAGGCCTGTAAGCCTGGATTTTCTTGAATTTGCTCCCTTTTCAACTGCATTTAGGGTCCATTGAAGGGGTGCAAGGTTGAAAAAACCAGATCCTGACAAGGGTCCGCTCCGCCTGACTGTAAAACAGGGTTTTCCAGAGGAAGCCTTCCCGGTTTTACCAGTCATTCCTTGTCCGGGTAGCTGTCTTTTTTTCCTTCCTGCATCATTCAATTTCCCACTTAAATGCAGATAAAATGAAAAAGTTTGAAAAAAAATTCATCGGAAAAGGATCTAGGGTAAAAAGCCTTGAATTCATCCGTCTTACCAATTCGGAAGAAGCTATTAGGGAAGCTTTGCAAAACGAGCTTACCGACTTTAAAGGAAATAATACTCAGTAATATTAGTGGCTTCACTTAAATAACCTGACCAATCTGGAAGGAGTTACACCGTTTATATTAACAAGAAAATTAATGAGTAAATTTTCATGCAATATTATAATAGTAATACCGCTCTCAAAGCAGTATTTTTCTTGTGAGAAAATATGTTTCAGATTGCATTTTTTAAATCTATGATTTCGACTTCTGAAAATCCCTAGGCAACTCGCAAAACTGGTTTTGAAAACATTTGGAGAAATAGCTGTAGCTGTTGAATCCGACCATGGTACAGACTTCAGAGATCGTGATATCTCCTTCTTCCAAATGCCTTCTGAATGCGGAACTGATTTATGTGTCATCAAAGCTTAATTTTTTCTTCAGTTTTGCCATATCCTCACTGATTTTGACATCAAGTATCTTTGCGTAGTGCTGTGTCTGCTTGAGGGATTTGTGTCCAAGCATTTTGGATACAGTTTCAATGGGTACACCATTGCCCAAGGTCACAGTGGTGGCGAAGGTATGACGGGCTATATGAAATGTCAGTTCTTTATTTATACCGCATAAATCTGAGATTTCTTTGAGGTATGAATTCATCTTTTGGTTGCTCAATACGGGCAGTACGGTATTTTCCTCAGAGCATTTGGGATGGTCCCTGTATTTATTCATGATCTCCAAAGCTTTGGGGAGTAAAGGTAACCTGATCGGTGAATCTGTCTTTTTTCTTTTGGTTTCTATCCACTTCTCTCCGTCAACACCCAACACTACTTGGTTTCTACTGAGATTTTTAACATCAATGTAGGCTAGACCTGTATAGCAGCTAAACAGAAAAATATCACGGACCTGATCCATTCTTAGAATGGAGAATTCCTTTTCTGATAAATTATCAAGCTCTTCTTTTGTAAGGATTTCGCGCCTTACTTCTTTTTTTGTCAACTTAAAACCCATAAAAGGATCTCTTTGAATCCATCCATTTTTTACGCAGTTAAGAACAATCTTCTTGAAGTTGGCTAAGTATTTTACTGTTGTGTTATGCGCACAGCTTCTCACTGATCTAAGCCAGAAAGAATACTGACTTATGAATTCAAAGTCAAGGTACTTAAGCTCCATATCATCCTTGCCATATTTCCAGCGGATAAATGATCTTGTATGTTCAAGGGAAGTCCTATATCTTTCCATTGTCCCAGGTGCAAATTCTTTTCCCACCAGTGCTTCCATGTCCTTATTGTGGGATTCAAAAATCTCAAGGATCAATCGTCTATCCTCAGCTTTTCCAGTCAGCATATTTTTAATCCTTTCCGCCGTCAAATCACTATCCATATCCATAAGTTGTTTTCTAGCCAGATGGATTTTCATCTGATAGGAATCAAGGATACCATTAAGTAGTCTTGCTTTTTCATTCTTCCCTTTTGCCCTTCCTGCGGCACTATTCCACTCGGCAGGGTCACAGGTCATCTTAGTGGATATTTCAACCCGCTTGTAATCCACTGTTATTCTGGCATATACATGCTTATCTTTTCGCCTTTTATTTTTTGAGGCTTTGAGATAAAAGAGGGTACTGAAACTTTTTTCTATCATTTTCTTACTGTTTAGTGTTCTAAAGTACTATCCAGTGAGTCATTTTGTCAAGATGTTTACTAGTGAAACATGTTGATTTTCAATATTTTATATCAGTTCTGGTGAGTCATTTTTCAAAACCGAAGGACTCACCAGATGACTCCCCTGAAATTTGGGGATAATTGAAAATTTTGATGTTTTCGGAGGCTAAAACAAAAAAAGCCCACATCTCTTCAATGCGGGCTTTTTCATTCAATTTTTGTAAAATCTGATTAAAAGTCTGTTTTTAAAGGCTGTTTAGGCACTTTTTGCAGTTTCAAATTTGTTTTTCAAATCTTTATCCTGTTTGATCCATGTCAATTTTGGAGAATCGGATAACTAAACTTGCAGAGAGGAAGGGATTCGAACCCTCGATACCCTTGCGGGTATACACGCTTTCCAGGCGTGCTCCTTCAACCACTCGGACACCTCTCTGTGTATTGGTTTTCCTTAACGGAGTGCAAAGAAATAAATTAAATGATGCCCATGCAAACTAATTCTCAAAAATTCAGCCCAAAGCAACTCCAGTCAGAGACATTTCTCCAGCCATAGGCTGAACAAGTTTCCTTCTCACCTCTGCATCACTTTTTTCATTGGCCAATAAAAACATCATCTTGGTGATCGCTGCTTCTGTCGTAATGTCTCCGCCACTCAAAACACCGATCCTTAATAAATCCCTGCTGGTCTCATACCTACCCTGAATCACACGGCCACCATTGCATTGAGAAACGTTCAAAACAATAATACCCTTTGCTATTGCCTTCTCTAAAGAATCCAAAAACCAAGGCTCACTTGGACTGTTACCTGATCCATAGGTTTCCAAAACCACCCCTTTCAAGCCCTTGGTAGCAAAGCAAGAATCAAGCACTCGGGAAGTAATACCTGGAAATAATTTTATCACCATTACATTATTGTCCAATTGGGTAAAATATTCCAGCTTTTTCCCCTCTTCAAATGGTTGAATGGCAGCATAATTATAATCAATAATGATTCCCGACTCAGCCAATGGCGGATAGTTTTCAGACTCAAATGCATCAAAATGAACACTCTGAACTTTCTTGGACCTATTACCCCTCAGCAGCATATGATTGAAAAAAATACACACTTCGGGAACGATGGGTTTACCATTGGCTTTTGAGGTGGCTATCTCAAGAGCAGTCATCAGATTTTCCCTTGCATCAGACCTCATCTCCGATATCGGTAATTGAGCTCCCGTAAATACCACAGGTTTGCTCAAACCTTTCAGCATAAAGCTGAGCATAGAGGCAGAGTATGCCATGGTATCCGTTCCGTGCAGGATCACAAAACCATCATAACTGTCATAGTTTTCGTGGATGATATACGCCATATCCACCCAGTGGTGAAGGTTTACATTGGACGAGTCTATGGGTTCTGGAAAAGAAATTACAGTGATGGCTATATTCATATTGGTCAGATTCGGAATTTTCTCCAGAATCTGACCAAAATTAAAGGGCACCAAAGCACCTGTCCTGTCATAAGCCATACCCAGTGTCCCTCCTGTATAGATAATCAATACAGAAGAGGTGATCTCACTCTTGGCTACAGTATTCAGTCTGACTATTTTGTAATTCATTTTTCAAAATGGTGAAAAATCTTCTGGGAATTCATTTGAGTAATCCGGGACACTTCCTCTAGCGGAACATCTGCCAAATCGGCAACTCTTTGCGCTATTAAAGGGATATATTCTGGTGAATTTCTTTTACCCCTGTGGGGCACAGGTGCCAAATAAGGGCCATCCGTTTCCAGGACCAAGTGATCTATCCCAATTTCGGGAATTACCTTATCCAAACCTCCATTCTTATACGTGGAAACGCCTCCTATTCCAAGGAGAAATCCCAAATCCATAATTTCTTTTGCCTGTTTTTGACTTCCGGAAAAGCAGTGGAATATACCTCTGAGGTCATCACTTTTCTCTTCTTGAATTATGGCGATGGTCTCGTCCATGGATTCTCTGCAATGCAGGATTAGTGGCCATTTTTTCTCTTTGGCCCATTGAACCTGAATCCTCAAAGCCTCTTTTTGCTGCTCAAAGAAGGTCTTGTCCCAATATAAATCCAGACCTGTTTCTCCTATACCTGCGAATTCTCTTTTGTGGATCCATTCCTCCATGACGTAGAGCTGTTTTTCAAAATCCTTATTTACATCACAGGGGTGGAGTCCCATCATAGGTATACAAATACCTGGGTATCTCAGCTCAGCTTCCAACATTGCATCAATGGATTCCACATCTATGTTGGGCATGTAGATTTTTTCTACCCCAAGTTCCTGCGAATTCCTAATTACACTATCCCTATCAGAATCGTACTTATTCGAATAAATATGAGCGTGTGTATCTGTAAACTTCATCCGTATTTTCTTCCTTTCCAGTCCGTTTTGGCAGGCCAAAAATAATAAACTATCGTAGACCAAGCAGTAATCAAATAATAAATTTCAAAAAACGCCAAATCTCTTATATTCAATTTTTGTGATGTTTTTGATGCAAATCCATAAATAAATAAGCCTTGAATTAGCACTTTGAGCAGCCAAAACAGAATCCCTTCAAAAGGATGGAAAATAATAAAAAAAATAATCGCAGGAAAAAAGAATACCTGCAAGCCCAATAGAATAATCCAATAGACCTGCAGTCTGATAGCACCGTACATCCAACGTTTTCTTTGGGACAACAATGCCCAGAAATTCTCTTGCCCTTTTGTGTGAATCAGGTTCTCACCTGATACCAAGTGTATAGCCTTAAAACCCTTTATTTTCACCTGACGGGCCATTTCAAAATCTTCTGTCAGAGAAAAAGGGATCCCTTCAAAACCACCCACAGCATTATAAGCTTTTTTGGTAACCAGCATATTATTACCCATTGAAGTCAGTGTATGTCCAATATCTGAAACAGCCTTCACCATTCCCAATGTAAGCCACCAATCCAGTCCTTGCATTTTTGAAAAAAGATTGGTCTCCTCCACTTTGGTAACTCCCGTAACCATTCCAGCCTCAGATTGCAGATGAGCATTTACCATGGATATCGCCCATTTTGCTGGCACCTGACAATCTGCATCCGTAAATAGCAAAACCTCCCCTGTGGCCTTACGTGCCATCTGCGCAAGCGCGTTGGCTTTCCCATTAATTCCTTTGGACTGGTTTTGTATGGACAGGAATAATACATTAAGTAAAGTTCCTTTCTGCCACTCGAGGATGATTTCCGCAGTTGCATCCGTACTGCCGTCATCAGCCAATATCAATTGTATTTTTCCCAAAGGATATTCCAGTAGCTCCAAACTATGTAGGCAGCTAAGAATATTTTCCGCTTCATCTCTACAGGGAATAAGTATGCTGATCTGGGGCAAATCACCACTGTCAGAGCCATTGAATTTTTTGAAATTAAAAATCAGCAGTAGGCCAAGAAAAAGGTCTTGAAAAATCAAAAACCCTACGATTACCAAACTTAATAGAATCATAGGACAGCTGTTTGGAAACCAGTATCTTGTACAAAATCCAGGTAGTCAGGAAGTATTTTTTTGAGTACCTGTTGGGTTTTCAGCTGATCATGAAAAAGGATGATAGAGCCGTTTCTAGAGTATTTTTTAGTCTTCGACAAGCACTTGGTGGGGGATTGTCTTTGATCATAGTCTCCAGAAAGCACATCCCACATAACAACCTGATATTTTGATTTTATTGCCTCAAATTGCTTTTTGGTCAGCTTTCCATAAGGGGGTCGGAAGAGCGATGAATTTTGCTCCAGAACCTCTTCAAATACGTACTCACAAGACTCTATATCGCTTAGGTAGTTGTCAAAAGAAGCATAGTATCCGTTAAGATGGTGGAAAGTATGGTTACCTATTCCATGTCCTGCTTCCGCTACATTCAAGGCCAATTGAGGATGCTTCTTTACATTGTCACCTACCATAAAAAATGTTGCTTTCATCTCCCTTTTATCCAATTCCTCCAAAACAAAATCCGTCACCCCTGGTACAGGACCATCATCAAATGTGAGGTAGATTTTATTCTCTTTTCTGCATTTATTCCATAACATTCCACTGAACAACTTGGTAACAATCGCAGGAACATGATGCATCAATACCATAACTACTGAAGCCTCAAGCTTAACAAGGTTACATCATCCCTTTGCACTCCTCCTGCAGAATAGGATTTTAGGTCTTCAAAAAACAGTTCATGAAATTCATCAGGATCTATACACAAATTGTTTTTGACAAATTGATGAAAACGATGATCGCCGTATTCTTCCTCCTTCTCATTAAAGCTTTCTGTAAGACCATCGGTATAGAGATGAATAGTAAAACCCTTTAAATGCTGTCTTTTCCCCACTTCCATAAAAGGCAACTCTTCAAAGGCACCCAAAATGGTAGTCCCAGCCCCTAGTAATTCACTTCTTTTCTCCCTTTCCCAACAAAGTATGGGCGGGTTGTGACCTGCATTGATATAAGTCAATTCTCTTTTCTTGTAATCATAGTGCCCCAGAAAAAAAGTAATGAATTTCTCCCCTTTAGTATTGTCATAAATGGTGAAATTGAGCTGCTCGACTATCATTTTCAAATCAGAACTACTTCGGAGTAATGTCCTCAAGGCTGCCTGAAAGTTGGACATCAATAAAGCTGCCGGCATTCCCTTTCCAGAAACATCCGCAATACAAAAAAAGACTTCCTCAGGAGATTTTTGTATCAAATCATAATAGTCACCACCTACTGTAGAATGGGGAACATAGGTTACTTTTGCCTTCAGTTTTTGTGTCTGGGGAAGATTCGCCGGGAAAAGCATTCGCTGTACATTGGATGCAATTTCAACCTCTTTCTTCAGTCTTTCCTGTTCCAGTTGCCTTTTGGCAAAGCGCTTATTTTCCAATGCCACCACCATAATATTGGTAAGGGCCTGTGTAAAGTTCAGGTCGAGCTCCTCGGCTTCGTCTTTCTTTTTAAGAAAAAGGATGGCGAGCATTTTATCTTTATGAAATACAGGAAGGTAGTTCTCAAGTTCACTGAATGAAAACCCAGGACCTACCTGAATATTCAACTTCCCCTCTCCCTTTTCATAACTCACATTTTGCTCCGGAATAGAGTCAGGCACCTTATTCTTCACCCCATGGCTGATTTTTTTCTCATACTGATCTTGATTGACCATGTAGAGAAGGATAGAACGGATATTGAGATGCACCAAACAGGTGAATTTAAAAATATCCAACAGTACAGTAGCCGGCTTATTCTCATTAATCGCCTGGGTGATTTCCAGAAGTGCTTTTAATTCAAGTTCTTTCTTTTGGTATGCTACAGTTGTCGGCATTTCGTTATATGGCATTATGTTCCATCAGCCCCTTTTTTGAAGCCAGATAAAACAAGTCTTTTCCTTTATTCAAAACATCCACCTGATCAAAGAGTTCTTCGTCAGGAGCAGATAGACATTTGATAAAAGCTTTTTGATGTAAACTTTTCAAGGTAGTCAGAAGCTTCTCGTCATCCCAACCCAATGTTTCGCTTAAATAGCTATAAGGTTGCACGAAGTAAAGCTCATCTAATAAATCAAACTCTTCCTCAGTCATGATATTTCTTTTTCTCGCTCTAAATTAAGGCTAATCGAAGGAATTCCTTCCCTTCCACTCAAATTTTCCTAAAATTGCCCCTACAGCTACCCTTACTACATAAAAGGGATGGATCAATCCCACTTTCAAAAAAACTGTTATTTTCTTATTCACTTCAAATGTTTTCAAAACTGTGCCAAGCACCATGTACTCCGACCCTAATTTCATTGACCAAAGCAACAAAAAAGACAAAAAGCCCACAATTCCAAAACAAAGCAAAATCGGGCTGCTGATGAATACCAATTGGATTGCTACCGGTAGCACAGCTGCCAGCTGATGTGTTGCCTGTTTATGCATTTTCCATTTTGAGGCCCATCGGATTTTTTGAGAAAAAAGACTCCCCCAGCTATTCTCGGGCTTGGTATACACCAATGCATTGATATGATTCAGGTATTTCACTGATGCACTGCCATAATGAGTACTTATTTTTTTCAGTAAAAACTCATCATCACCTGATAAATGTGACCTATTGCCTTCATAACCTTTCACAGTCAGAAAAGCAGACTTCCTGAAAGCAAGATTTGCCCCACTACACATCAGCGGATTTCCCTGGGTAAAGCCCGCTTGAGTAACCAACAAAATACTGGCCCATTCCACAAGTTGAAAGCTATGGATAAAACCTGTTCCCTCTTTGCTAATTACCGGACCCGCCACCAACTGCGTACTTGTCTCTTCAAAAAGATCCAAGAAATATTCTACCCAAAGAAAAGGCAACTTGCAGTCGGCATCGGTTGTAAGCAAGATATCTGATTTCGCATATTCAACTCCTGTCTCCAAAGCAGCTTTTTTTCCTTCGCCTTTAGACTGAAGTAAAATAATCTCAAATGAATCGGCGAATTTCTTTTTAACTGACTCCTTTAAAATTTCCGGACCTTCATCCTCAGACTGATCATTGATAAAAATCAACTGCAATGGCCTATGTCGAAGCGATTGAACTGCATCCAAAATACCCAGAATATTTTTGGACTCATTTCTATATGGCACCAAAATACTGACCAAAAGATCAGCCCTCTTTCCTTCAGTAGTCTGATGAGATTGCTTCCATACAGCACCTAACCAGAACAGGCCACCTGCATAAAGTATCCCAAACAAAAGGTAAAATGTTAGCATGAATTGATTTAACTTGCGGTAATGAGTAAAGAAGAAAAAAAACCTGCAAAGGAAAAAATAATTCTTGGTATAGATCCTGGAACCAATATCATGGGCTATGGTCTATTGATAGTGGAAGGTAAGCAATACAAACCACTGCAATATGGTGTAATTCATCTAAAAAAATACAGCTCACACGAGCTCAAGCTGAAAAAGATTTTTGAGCGCATCACCGGCCTGATAGAGGAATTTCATCCTGATGCTGTAGCCCTTGAAGCACCTTTTTATGGACAGAATGTACAATCCATGTTAAAACTTGGCAGGGCTCAGGGGGTTGCGATGGCAGCTGCACTTGCCAGAGAAATTCCTATAGCAGAATATTCCCCAAAAAAAGTAAAACAATCAGTAACCGGAAACGGAAATGCTTCGAAAGAACAAGTAGCTGAAATGCTAAAAACCTTGTTGAAAATAGAAGAATTACCGAAACTTTTGGATGCTACGGACGCTCTAGCAGTGGCAGTCTGCCATCATTTTCACGACGGCAGATTGCAAACAAGAGGAAGAGCCGCTGGTTGGAAATCATTTCTGGATGAAAACCCTGGCAGAATCAAAGGTTAAAACACCTTGCTAACCGTAAAATGAAACACCCTGCTTTTTACATTGGTATCAAAATAATTCAAGCTGGTCAACCCTAAATCATAGCCTACCTGCACTCCAAGTCCATCGTAAAGTTCATAAAAAGCTCCTAATACCGCAGCCAAGTCATAGCCTTTAATTGTGCTCCTGTTTCTGGAAACACCATCAGGGTTTTCATACCTTCTTGCTGCCAACACAGAGGCTTGCGGCCCCGCAAAGACATTGAACTTATCGGTAATCCCATACCTTACGACCACTGGGATATCAAAATAACTCAGCCTGTCACTTATTGCATCTGTATTTTTCTGAACTCCTTTTTGTGAGAAATATAATCCAGGTTCTACCTTAACGTTTTCCATCACTTCTATTCCATAAAACAGCCCTGCCCGAAAGGCTACCCTGGAATCAAAACTGAAACCATTGAAATTGGAAACATTTATACCAGATCTCAGACCAAATTGGGCTTGGCTTTCCTGAAATGCCATCATGCTCAAAAACACAAGAGAAACTAAAAGCAATTTTTTCATATACGTTGAATAATTTTATATAATTTGGGATACTCAGTTATTCTGACTTCGTTAAAAACAAGTCTTAACCCTGCAATCAAAAACAAGTGAGTAAATTAACAGAAACCCTACAAAAGTTTGTTGATTTGGAAGAAAAATCTTTGAAAGGATTTTTGGAAAAAGGGAAAATATTGAGAATATCCAAATCTGAAAAATTGATCAAAGCAGGTGAAATTTGTGAAACTCTTTTTTTTATACTAGAAGGTTCAGTACGT
Source organism: Mongoliibacter sp. (assembly GCF_007692705.1). Lineage (GTDB taxonomy): Bacteria > Bacteroidota > Bacteroidia > Cytophagales > Cyclobacteriaceae > Mongoliibacter. Next base: position 19,867 of record NZ_REBN01000225.1, on the reverse strand, counting down.
AGTTTTTATTTCAAGGATGATAAAGACGTCACCATTTCTTTTAGCTTGGAAGAAGAATTTATAACCTCAATGTCAAGTTTTATTACCCAAAAACCATCTTATGAAAACATTGAAGCATTGGAAGATTGTGAGCTTTGGGCCATAAGCCACAAAGACCTAATGGAGACACTGGCTCGATATAGAGACTTGGAATATGTCTACAGGCAATTGCTGGAAGAGTATTATATCCGGCTTGAAGAACAGCTAATATTTTCAAAATTCAAAACTGCTAAAGAAAGGTACCTGGAGCTCATCAAAAACAAACCTAAAATCATACAAAAGGCCAGTGTAGGGCAGATAGCATCTTTTCTTGATATGAGTATAGAGACTCTTAGCCGTATCAGGGCCAGCCTCTGATTTTTTGATATTTGTCAAATGATTTTCATTTGCTTTTTGGGTAAATTTGATAAAACCCAGAAAACTTACGTACTATGAAAACATTTCATTCAATCTTAATCCTGATTTTTTCAATACTGTTCAGTCCACTTTTCTCTGCCTGCAACAGTACAAATACAGAAATGACTTTTGACTCCAGCAAACTAGAGAGAATAAGTCAGGAAGACGTAGACAAAATAGTTGAAGCCTTTATCCTGGCTAAAGACGGTGACGTGATCGAAATACCTTCAGGATTTTACAACCTGAAAACACAACTTATCCTGGACAACAAAAATAACATCACCATTAAGGGTGCGGGAATGGCAGAAACTGTTTTGTCATTCAGAGAGCTTAGGTCTGGCGGAGAGGGTGTAAAATTAGTTGGCAATAATGTGAAAATTGAAGAACTGAGTATAGAGGATGCTCCAGGAGATGGTATCAAAAGCCAACACAGTGATGGCATAACCTTCAGGAGAATCAATGTCACCTGGACCAATGGTGATAAATCCAAAAATGGAACTTATGCCATTTACCCTGTTCAATGCAGAAATGTTATGATAGACGAATGCATTGCCTCTCATTCCAAAGATGCCGGCATTTATGTAGGACAATCTGAAAATATCATTGTCAAAAATTCCCTCGCTTTTGGCAATGTGGCGGGAATAGAAATCGAAAACTCCGATAATGCAGAAGTTTTCGGGAATACTGCAAGGGACAATTCAGGTGGCATTCTGGTTTTCAATCTCCCGGGCCTACCCAAAGCAGAAGGAAGTGGTACCAAAATTTATGACAACGATATCATTTCCAATAACCACGTGAATTTTGCCACACCCCTGAGTGATGAACCCAATGGGAATACCGTGACGATGATTCCTCCGGGTTCTGGAATCATCTTACTTGCAGCCAAAGATGTAGAAGTCTACAATAACCGTATCCATAAAAACAAAACAGTGGGTATAGCCATTGCCAATTATCAAATCACAGGCTTTCCTGCTGAAGCACCTAACTGGTCGCCCTATACCTCTAATATTTATGTTCATGACAATGATTACCAAAGGACGATGAAAATTCCGGATCTTACCAAGGAGTTCGGACAATTGATCTCGGTATATAATGCTCATGGTAAGGGGAAAACGCAGGATATCGTATTTGATGGCTTTTGGGACAAGTCCCTAAGTGAAGACCTCAATACCAACCCTATGAAAATCTGTATTCAGGAATCCGGAATGGATAAATTGCACTTCACCCTCTTCGACCTTTGGGAGGGCGAAGACAATATCAAATCCTCCAAAGATTATAGCCCCTTTGACTGTCAAACAGAAATCAAAACAGATGTAAGCGCTATAGCCAAATTGTAAGATTATGAATAAGTTTCTTCTCCATAGCATTTTGATATTCATACTGGTAGTTTTTCAATGGGCATGTACCACCGAAAAAAAGGTTGAGGAAGTCCACGTACCGCATCTAAACTATGGTGAATGGGAGGCCCCTGAAATCAAAACAGCTTCTTTGGATTTTGCGCAAATCCCATTCAAAAACCTATCTGACTATGGCTTTTTCAAAGGGAAAATCAGGGAACTTGAGGCCGAAGACGGGGTAATCCCGTATGAACCAGCCTCTTCTCTTTTTACTGATTACGCACACAAATCCAGATTTATATGGATGCCTGAGGAAAGTCAGGCCAAAATCAATAAGGACATGGAAGGGACCATGAAATTCCCTGACCAAACGGTTTTGATTAAAAATTTTTATTATCCCTCAGATTTTCGAAAGCCAACTAAAAACATCAGGATGATTGAAACCAGACTGATGGTAAAAAGAAATGGTACTTGGGAGGCTTTCCCTTATATCTGGAATGATGACCAGACCGATGCAGTATATAAGGTAGTTGGAGCCGAAATACCCGTGAAATGGACAAATATAAAAGGAGAAGAACAAGTCATCAATTATATAGTCCCCAACAAAAACCAGTGTAAAAGCTGTCACAATGTGAATGAGGAAATGGTTCCTATAGGCGTCAAAGCCAAACATCTCAACAACGAATTCCCTTATGCCTCAGGCCATCAAAATCAGCTCGTCAAATGGCAAGATGTTGGATACCTTGAACAGGTAGAACATCCCGAAAACTTTCCTTCTATGATAAATTATAAAGACCAAAACCAAGAACTCAACCTCAGGGCCATGGCTTATTTGGACATCAATTGTGCGCATTGCCACAGAGCCGAAGGACCAGCTAGTACCTCTGGGCTTTTTTTGAACTATGAGGAAAGAGACCCCATGAAGCTGGGGATATTCAAAACACCGGTTGCAGCTGGTTTTGGTGCAGGTTCCTTCAAGTTTGGAATCCACCCAGGGAAAGCAGATAAATCCATCATGACATTCAGAATGGGAACCAATCAGGTGGGTGCGGCCATGCCCGAGTTGGGAAGAGTCATTGTACACGAGGAAGGGCTTCAATTGATCAAGGATTGGATCAACGATATGGATGAAGGATCTTTCAAAAACCAAAAAGCCCAACTTAGATAGTTGGGCTTTTCAAATTTCCATTTACTCTTTAAAAAGTTAAACCCACTGAAAGATTAAACCCTCTATTGTAGACATCTGAATTACTGTTTTTAAATACAGGAGCCATACCATAGTTATAAGAACCCTGCACATTCAATCCCTTAGGGAGATTATAGCCAAGACCAACGACAATACCATAATCAGTTTCCCTTACATTATCAGAGTCAAAGCTGACAGTAGATCCGAAAAGGTCACCTTCAAAGGTAGAGGCAGCCAAAAACGAGACCTGTGGCCCGGCAAAAATATTCAACCCTTCAGTCAAATAGGCTCTTGCCAAAATTGGCACATCAATATAATCTAAATTTGCCCTTGAATTCAGGAAATCATCATTCCTGGTACCTTTCATTGAGTAATAAGCTCCAGGCTCAATGGCAAATGATTCTCCTATAAAAAATGTGGAGTAAAGTCCAAGATGAAACCCGGTTCTATTGGTATAGTTGTCTTCGGAGATGTCTCCACCGCCAAAGGTGTAAAAATTACCACCACCACGGATACCCAAACCTCCTCTGCCTTCATTACTCGATTGTGCTTGGGCATTGAAAGCGAAAAGCGCCATTACTGCGAAAATCATTGTTAACTTTTTCATGTGTTTTTAATTTATTTTTTTTAAGATCACATGGAATCTCGCATCTTCCACAATCAAGCAAGTGTGTGTCGATTGCGTTATGCTCGATTTCATATAAATAATAATTGGTTTGGCATTTAAATGGCTAAGATCATGCCAAGCAAAACCAAAAAACCCTATTGAAAAAGTAACCCACTGATTCACAAATCAATCACTCACCACTTTATCTACATAGCTTGAATTCAAAATACTCAAAGCCCCCATATACTTGAGGCTAAATTTTACCACATCCCCTACTTTATAGCCCTTAGGATTTTCTCCAAGATTTAAAATAAGCATATCAGAACTAGCACCCAAAATCTCAAATTCTCCATCTTCTGGAATCAAGTATTTAGGGTCAACATCGAGCAAACCGATGTCTAATATCGCCCTGAAGGACATTCTTCCATAAAGCCCTTCGTCAATCTCTGCTACTTCCCCCTGAGGATTTGCCGCAAGTGTCCCTGATGGTAAAAGTGGCTTTTCCTGCATTTCGATAATCTCCGCAAATAGGGTAAAAACATCCCCTTGCATGCCTTCAATTAATTTCTCCTCAAAAAGATCCACCCCAAAAAACAAGGTTTCACCTACTCGAAAGTGGTTAATTCCCATGGGTAGCTGTTTATGCAGCATAAGCGGAATAGTGACTGAAGTTCCTGCAGAAACCCAAGGAATGCTTTTATTGAATTTTAACTCAATAATCTGCTTATACAAAGAAAGCTGTATCAGCTTATCCGTAGAGGGCATCACCCCATTCAAACAGTTGAGATTGGTTCCTAATCCGACTATTTCAATACCTGGCAATTCAAAAATCTGAGAGTAAAATTCCACAAGATGATCCCCCATAACACCTTCTCTGAGGTCACCGGTTTCCACCATGATAATTATTTTGTGTTTTTTACCCTGTTTCACTGCCTCTTCAGAAATCCAGCCAATAGTTATGAGTTCACTATTAAGACTAACGTCGGCATACTTCACCATTTTGCCTACATTTCTTTTAGAAACGGGCTTGATATACACAGTTTGGATATCGGGATTGATTTCTTTGATCTTGGCCAGATTACTGATCCTGGAATCATGGATTTCTTCCACTCCTAAATCTATAAGTTCTCCCAAAAGCTTTCTGTTTCCACACAGAATTTTTGAAACAATTCCCCAGGAGATATCCCGCTCCTCAAACATAGATTTGAGAAATTGAAAATTTTGGTTGAGTTTAGTTTTGTTTAATGTAAGATAAGCCATCTTATTTTTTTAGTCTCATTTCAAGATATTTATTCGTAAAGCCTAATTTTTCATAAAGCTTTCTTGCAGGATTATCAGGCTCGACATGAAGCGCAATATCGCCATTTGCAAGCTCAATCGCAGTCGTCATGATTTTTTTGCCGACTCCTTTTCCTCTTTGGGATGCTGCCACAGCGATGTATACCAAAATATTTTCAGGAATATAACCTGACATACCGGTTTTATTCATCACTACTGCTCCTACTATTTTTTCATTCTCTCTGGCGATTACAGAAAAGCCACCTTTATCTACAGCCTGATCCAATGCATAGTCCAGACATTTCATAATATCTTCATGGGCATCTCCGTACTGATCTAAATGTTCAAACAGAAAATCTGCAATTTCTTTTTTCTGTAAATATGTCGCTTGGTCTACTGCTGAAAGTGTCTCTATTTTAAGCATAAACTTTATTTTTATTTTGTTCTTTTTTATTATACATGTAATATACAAGCAAATACATTGCTAGGGAGGCGAAAACCCCAAAAAAATTCGGATCCAGACCAAATGGCAGACTCAAGCCTGATACACTTAATCCTGCTGTGACTGATCCACCGGAAATCATGGCCGTCACTGCGGCTGCCGGACTCCTTTTCTCAGTGAATAGTCCAAAGAGTATAGGAACAAAAAGGCCAGAGACCATAAAGGCATAACTGTATAACATCAGCTCCAGGACATTGGTCATCTGCATCGCTACAAATAGCGCCACAGCACCTAAGATCAAGGTGAAAAGCTGACTGTATCGGATCTGAAGTTTTTCAGACTTTTTATTCAGCCATCCCCCACAAAGATCTGTGGAAAGATTTCCTGAAGCAGCCATCAGACAGGAATCTGCGGTAGACAATACGGCTGAGAAATATGCTGCCATCATCAAACCCAAAATTCCGGGAGGTAAAATTGTCCTTAATAGAATTGGAAGCCCCATTTCAGGATCAAGACTGTCCAAGTCAATAATCAATAAACCCTGTTCAAAAGCAATCTTGGAAAGCAAGCCCAATCCAACACCCATAAATGCCATAATAGGCCATTCAAACACTCCCGCTATGAACCAGGCTTTTTTAGCAGATTTCTCATCCCTGCTCGCGAAAATTCTTTGGTAAAGTGTCATACCTATAAACCATATGGGAAGAATCGTGATGCCCCAATTGGCAAAGTCCTGCCAGCTGAGATTGGTTAAGGAGAAATATTCCACTGGGAGTGTCTGCTTAATACTTTCCCATCCTCCTACATGAAAATAAGCCACAGGCAGTCCTATCAAAATAAAGCCCAGCATGAGAATGATCCACTGAACGGTATCAGTATATATAACCGCTTTGAGCCCTCCAAGCACAGTGTATACTACCGCAATTACCCCCATAATCACCAGTGCCTCAGTTAGACCTAATTCCAAAAAAGTGCCTGAAGCCAATTTGGCTCCTGCTAACAACTGGGAAGACGTAAAGCCCAGGTAGCCTACCAAGGATATGATTGCAGCAACTATTCCTACCTTTTTGTCAAACAGGTAATCAAATATCTGAGGAAAAGTATAAAAGTTGGCGAAAGCTTTATCCGACTTGACCCTAGGTATCAAAAATACAGCTGCTAGCCAAGCGCCCAACAAACCTGTAAATAACATCCAGCTTCCTGATAATCCCATCACGAAACCAAGTCCACCAAGACCTACCGAAAATCCGCCCCCAACATCCGTAGCAACTACAGAGAGCCCAATATGCCAACTCCCAATATTTCTTCCCCCTACGTAATAGTCATCCTGGTTTTTGTTTTGGTTCATAAAATAATAACCAACTCCCAGCATGGCTATCATGTAAGCCACGAAAATTCCCAGATCTATAAGATGCATTCCTTAGTAAATATCTAATCAAATAAAATTTCTAAATTATAGTAATTTTCAAAGATACAAATATTTAAATTGGTCTAAAAACGAGAAAGCATCTAATTTATTTTATATAAGAAAAGTATAAAACAGCATTAATATAAAAACAAAAAAAGCCGGACTTGCCGGCTTTTTAAAATCTGTAATATATCTAATCAAACATTATCTGAACTTACTACTGCAGAGAAGTATTCTCTATTCATTCTGGCAATGTTTGTCAAACTGATTCCTTTTGGACATTCTGCTGAACAGGCGCCTGTATTGGTACATGCTCCAAACCCTTCTGAATCCATTTGAGCAATCATCCTCTCTGCTCTTTCCTTTCTTTCTACCTGCCCCTGTGGCAACATGGCCAATTGGGAAATTTTAGCAGAAGTGAAAAGCATAGCAGAAGCATTTTTACAAGCTGCCACACAGGCTCCACAGCCAATACAGGTAGCTGCATCAAATGCTTCATCCGCAATTCTTTTCGGGATAGGGATTTCATTCGCGTCAGGTACACCTCCAGTGTTTACCGATACATAACCACCAGCTTGGATAATTCTGTCAAATGAAGATCTGTCCACCACCAAGTCTTTTACAACAGGAAATGCTGTCGCTCTCCATGGCTCGATGGTAATGGTTTCTCCATCACTGAAAGACCTCATGTGTAACTGACAGGTAGTAGTTTGTTTGGGACCATGAGGTTTTCCGTTAATATGCAAAGAGCACATCCCACAGATACCTTCCCTACAGTCATGATCAAAGTGAACAGGGTCTTCTCCTGAATCTGACAATTGTTCATTTAATACATCCAACATTTCCAAAAAGGACATGTCTTTGGATATATCGCTTACTTTATATTCTTTAAAACCACCTTTATCGGAATGGTTTTTCTGTCTCCAGATTTTCAAAGTTAAATTCATGGCTCTTCCGAGTTTTAATGCTTAAGATTACTTATAACTTCTTTGGGTCAACTTCACATTCTCGAATACCAAAGGCTCTTTGACAAGCTCTTCTTCCTGTCCTTCTCCCTGGTATTTCCATGCTGCTACATAAGCGAAGTTTTCATCATCCCTTAGGGCTTCACCTTCCGGCGTCTGATATTCTTCTCTGAAGTGACCTCCGCAAGACTCTTCTCTATGCAATGCATCATCGACCATCAGCTCTCCAAGCTCTATGAAATCTGCAACCCTGTGCGCCTTTTCCAAAGACTGATTGAGCTCTTCGTTATCTCCCAATACCTTGACGTTTGACCAGAATTCTTTTTTAAGCTCCTTGATCATGCCTTTTGCCTTGGTCAAACCTTCCGCAGACCTCGCCATACCGCAGTAGTCCCACATGATTTTACCCAAACGTTTATGGAAATGGTCAACTGTTTTCTCGCCTTTGATGCTCAGTAATTTTTGAACCCTGTCTTTGACTTCTTTTTCTGATTTTTTAAACTCTGGGTGATCTTCAGATATTTTATCATATCCAGACTGAGCCAGATAATCTCCAATAGTATAAGGAATTACAAAATAACCATCAGCCAAACCTTGCATTAGAGCAGAAGCTCCAAGTCTATTGGCACCGTGATCAGAGAAATTAGCTTCCCCTAGAGCATACAGTCCAGGTATATTGGTCATTAGGTTATAATCTACCCAGAGGCCACCCATTGTATAGTGCACTGCAGGATAAATCATCATAGGGCCTTGGTAAGGATTCTCTCCGGTGATCTGCTGGTACATATCAAAGAGGTTACCATATTTGGCTCTGATAAGATCTTCTCCATCTCTTTGAATAGCATCTCTAAAATCAAGAAATACTGCTTCTCCCGTTTCATTTACGCCACGTCCTTCATCACAAACATATTTTGCGTTTCTGGAAGCAACATCTCTAGGCACCAAGTTTCCGAAAGATGGATATTTTCTCTCTAAGTAATAATCTCTGTCTTCTTCTTTGATATCATTGGCTTTGATCTGGCCCTTTCTTAGTTTTTCTGCCATCTCTATAGTTGCAGGTACCCATACCCTTCCGTCATTTCTGAGGGATTCAGACATCAGTGTCAACTTAGACTGGTGATCTCCCGAAACAGGAATACAAGTTGGGTGAATCTGAGTATAACAAGGGTTTGCCATCAAAGCACCTTTTTTGTGTGCTCTCCAAGCAGCAGTCACATTGGACCCCATAGCATTGGTTGAAAGGAAAAATACGTTTCCATATCCTCCTGTACAAAGCAACACTGCGTGGGCTGAATGCGACTCTATTGCTCCTGTAATCAAGTTTCTGGTAATAATCCCCCTAGCCTTGCCATCAACTGTCACCACATCCATCAACTCGGTTCTTGGATAAAGCTTTACTTTGCCGTTTGCGACCTGTCTACTCAAAGCAGAATAGGCTCCCAACAAGAGTTGTTGTCCTGTTTGACCTCTTGCATAAAAAGTTCTGGAAACCTGCGCTCCACCAAATGAACGATTGGCTAAAAGCCCTCCGTATTCCCTGGCAAAAGGCACACCTTGTGCTACACACTGGTCAATGATATTTACAGAAACTTCTGCTAGTCTAAAGACATTGGCTTCTCTTGCACGATAATCACCTCCTTTGATGGTATCATAAAAAAGCCTGTAAACAGAATCACCGTCATTTTGGTAATTTTTTGCTGCATTGATGCCACCTTGGGCAGCAATACTGTGTGCTCTCCTTGGGCTGTCTTGGAAGCAGAATGCTTTCACATTATATCCCAACTCTGCCAAAGAAGCGGCGGCAGACGCTCCGGCAAGACCGGTACCCACCACAATCACTTCATATTTCCTCTTGTTGGCAGGATTGACCAACTTGATGTTGAATTTATGCTTGGTCCATTTTTCTGCCAAAGGACCATCAGGTAATTTAGAATCTAGTATCATCTAACTGAATTTTTATTTTGCACATTCATTTAAGAACCCTAAAGTGTTTTGATATACATCAAAACAGGTATAAGGGCAAACAGCGCTGGAATTATGATTGCAAAGCCGGCTCCGACTTTTTGAATTAATGGAGAATATTTCACGTGATTCAAGCCCAGCGTTTGAAAAGCACTGGCAAAACCATGTGAAAGGTGAAAGCCAAGGAATGCCATTGACAACACATACACAATGACGTAAGCAATATTGGAAAATGCTTCCGATACAATAGCAAATACATTTTTGTAAGTCACTCCGTCATATACAGCAGTAGGAAGCTCTCCAAATTTGAATTCATACCAAAACCCTCTCAGGTGAATGATTAGAAAAATAAGGATCACAGTTCCCAGGATTCCCATGTTTCTGGAAGCCCATTTACTGTTTGTAGATGCTTGGCTGACTGCATAATTTACCGGTCTTGCTTTTTTGTTGGACCTGGTAAGAACCACTGAATAAATCACGTGGATTAAAATAAAAGCAAAGTTCCCAATGGAAACCACCCTAATCAAAGGATTAGTAGCCATACTATGGGCGTAAATATTGAATGATTCTCCTTCATCAGGTAGTAAAAGCTGCAAGTTTCCCGCAAGGTGTACTACCAAAAATAAGATCAGAAACAATCCAGTGAGGGCCATCAGTAGTTTTTGACCCAAGGTACTTTTAAAGGTTTTAGTTACCCAACTCATATACTTTTTCTTAAGTGATCGTTGATTATTCGGTTATTTAAACTTAAGGGCCAAATTTACATTTGGAAAGCTTAGCAACAAAGCCGATACAAACGATTGAACTTATTTTAAAACGTTCTAAATAGATTTGATTTTTGTGTTTTTTCCTCAATTCTAGACGACGTGTTAACCTTATGTTCAATTTTATTGTTTGATTTAAAAAATAATTTCGTCCAGAATTAGTTAAATTCGTATAACTTGTATTTATAAAGTCAAGTGTTCATGAAAATCAAGTACCTACTTTTACTTTTCTTTTGCTTCTTCCTTTTAGCAGTTCAGAATTCCTACGCCACACACATCAGGGCAGGAGAAATTATAGCGGAAAGGGTAAGTACCACCGCATTGACCTACAAAATTACTGTTGTAGGTTACACAGATACTAGGTCTACTGTAGTTCTAGGGCCTGGAGATATCAATTTTGGAGATGGAAGAGAAACGAGACTAAATACGGAGTTTGAATTTCAGACTGTGGAACAGTTGGGAAACAATATTGAGAAAACAACTTTTGTTATTGAACATACCTATCAAGGGCCTGGTCAATATACCATCTGGTTTAGAGAATTCAATAGAAATGCCAATACCCTTAACATGGATAATTCTGTGGACACTCCATTTTATGTGGAGACCATGATTACCATAGATCCATTTATTGGCATTAACAATTCACCTGTATTGACAATCCCTCCTGTGGATAATGGTGGTGTCAATGTGAGGTATATTCACAATCCCGGGGCTTTTGACCCTGATGGTGACAGTTTAGCGTACTTTTTTGATGAAATTACTGTACGGCCTAGACAAGGTTTCCAGAGATTTGTAAACAACTATAGAAGCCCTGCTTCCGGAGAATTTTCATTCAACAGGGAAGATGGATCAGGTAACCCTTTTATAGAAATAGATCCTGTGACAGGTGACTTAATATGGGATGCTCCAGGTTTGGCAGGGCAGTACAATATTGCTTTCCAAGTTCAGGAGTGGCGGAGAATAGGAGGAGAATACCGCCTTATCGGTTATGTGATCAGGGATATGCAGATTATTATAGAAAATACCAATAACCAGAGACCCGAACTTATCTTGCCCCCAGATCTCTGTGTAGTAGCTGGGACTAAAATAGAAGAAATTATTCAGGGGTCTGATCCTGATGGAGACCCTATCCGAATTGAAATATTCGGAGAGCCGAAGGAAATCAATACATCGCCGGCAACTTACAATCCCGAGGCAGTTTTCCAGTCTAGTCCTGGAGTAGTGGATTTTGAATGGCAAACTGTATGTAGCCATGTAAGAGAAAGAGATTATGAAGTGAGGGTAAGGATCACAGATCAACCGAGATCTGGGCCTGCACTTGTGGATATTCGTACTTGGAGAATTAAAGTCGTAGGTCCACCGCCCGTAATTGATGACATAGAGCAACAACCTGGCAGGTCTGCCAAACTCAACTGGGATCCCTATACTTGTTCGAACAGCGCCGAAACTATGCAGGTCTGGCGAAGGCTCAACTCTGACCCTTATGAACCTGATTCTTGTGAAACAGGTATTAGAGCAGGTTATGAATTGGTAGGAACCACAGACATGAATACCTTCAATTTTATAGACGATAATAATGGTGAAGGACTTGCCCCTGGTAATACTTTTTGCTACCGACTGGTAGCGGCATTCCCAACCCCAAGGTTGGGTGAAAGTATTGTGTCCGAGGAAATATGTATAACAGTAGATGTAGATGTCCCTTTGATCACAAATGTAAGTGTAGAGGAAACTGACACCGAAAGTGGTGAAATACTAGTTCGATGGACACCACCTTACGATATAGATAGAGAACAGTTTCCCGGCCCATTCACCTATGAATTGCTAAGACATACTGGCTTTACTGGCAATCAAAATAGGGTTTCAGTAGTTTCAACATCAGATACTGTGTTTACTGATACTGGACTGAATACCGAAAACTTGGTGTATAATTATAAAGTGATCTTAAAGGAAAACAACACCACAATTGACAGCTCAAGCTCAGCTTCATCTGTTAGGCTTTCACCCACGATCATCAATGAAGCTATTGAACTCAATTGGAATTTTACAGTTCCTTGGAATAATTCGATTTCAGAATTTACGCATGAAGTATACCGAAATAGAAATGATCCTGATGCTCAGGATGAAGAAAATTTCGAACTTATTGCAGAAGTAGATGTCACCACACAAGGTTTCACCTATTTTGACGATGGAAGCCACAACGGGATCAGCCTTAAGCGGGATATCGAGTATTGTTATTTTGTAATTACAAAAGGAGCTTATAACATTGATCAACTCGAATATCCTCTTGAAAACAAATCTCAGTTAGTATGCGCAAGACCTGATGATGATAGACTCCCATGTCCGCCAATCTTGACTTTCGAAGGTCCTGACTGTACAGATTTTCTTTCAGACAAAATCTGTGGCTTTAATAATTTTGAACACCGCTTGAGTTGGGAGCCTGATTTTTCAGGATCTTGTGATGACGAACTGAATAATTTCAGACTTTACTTTACAGCCGACGGTGAAAATGGTCAGTTTGAACTAGTCGGGACCTACACTCCTTTTGAATTGCAGGCAACCATTACAAACTTACCTACTTTCAGAGGATGCTATTACATTACTGCAATAGACAGGTCTGGCAATGAAAGTGACCCAAGCAATGTGGTATGCGTAGATAACTGTCCTAACTATGAACTGCCAAATGCTTTCTCACCAAATGGAGATGGAGTGAATGAAACATTTATGGCATTTGACAATCCATTTTCAAAATGTCCGAGATTTGTTACCGGAGTAGAAATATTCATAGTCAACAGATGGGGCGTAGAGGTATTTAGCTACAACAGTCTGACTTCCAACGAAAACGACATATTTATCCGTTGGGATGGCCGGGATAAAAATGGAAATGAATTGCCAGCTGGGACTTATTTTTACAATGCCAATGTGATGTTTGATGTATTAGATCCCTCTCAACAACAACAAAAACTAAAAGGAACCATACAGGTAATACGATGAGGATACAAGACAAATTCGACATTGTAATGTTTGATGGAGTCTGTAACCTTTGCAATGATGCAGTGGACTTTATCATAGTCAGAGATAAAAATGATAAATTTAAATTTGGAGCACTGCAAGATGACAAATCAAAAGATATTCTCAAGGGGTATAAGGTAAAGGAAGACTATTTGGATTCCATTATTTTGATCAGGGGAGATCAAATATTTTATAAAAGCCGTGCTGCTTTAGAAATAGCAAAAAATCTGAGCGGTTTGTGGCCTGTCACTTATGCTTTTATAATAATTCCAGCTTTTGTAAGAGATCCTATATATGATTGGATTGCAAGGAATAGATATAAATGGTTTGGAAAAAGAGAAACCTGCAGGTTCCCTTCAGAAGAAGAAAGGGCAAAGTTCCTTGAGGGAAGATAAAAATTCATTAATTTGAATTTTATTAGAAAACCCAGTCCATGGATATAAAAACCGTTTTTGAAAATAACGAGACTTGGATTAACCAAAAACTCGATAAAGACCCTGATTATTTTAAAGAATTGGCAAAAGGCCAGAATCCTGATATTCTATATATAGGATGTTCAGACTCCAGGGTAACTGCAGAAGACCTCATGGGTGTACAACCTGGTGATGTTTTTGTCCATAGAAATATTGCCAATATGGTAATCAGCATTGACCTCAATGCCATGTCGGTTTTGAATTATGCAGTTGACAACCTGGAGGTAGATCATGTAGTGATTTGTGGACATTATTATTGCGGCGGTGTTAAAGCTGCCATGCAGGCAGCAGATTTAGGAATTCTGAACCCTTGGCTGAGAAATATCAGGGATGTCTTTCGTCTTCACAAAGAAGAACTTAATGCTATTCCTGATGAAAATGATCGATATAATAGATTGGTAGAGCTCAATGTTCAAGAGCAATGCGTCAACCTTTTGAAGACCGCAGTAGTACAAAAAGCAGTAAGAAAAAGGAATATGAAAGTTCACGGCTGGGTTTTTGACGTTGCAACAGGCCGATTGATTGATCTAAAAATCGATTTTAAAGCGATATTAAAGGAGATTACAGAGATTTACGACCTGGGTGTTTAAGGTAAAACTTCCCCAAACAAAACAATGGTCTCCCTCGAGACTGCTCTTTTTTGGTATATTTGTGCACAAACTCAAAATATTAAGAAATGACAAAAGCTTATATCTTCCCAGGACAAGGGGCCCAATTTTCCGGAATGGGTAAGGATTTGTATGAAACTAATGAAGACGCTAAAATTCTCTTTGAAAGAGCCAATGATGTCTTGGGATTTAGGATTTCAGACATCATGTTCTCAGGATCAGATGAAGAATTGAAGCAGACAAAAGTGACCCAGCCTGCTATATTTTTACATTCTGTAATTTTGGCCAAAACCACACAGGACTTTAAGCCAGACATGGTGTCAGGTCATTCTTTGGGCGAATTTTCAGCATTGGTTGCCAATGGAACTTTGGCTTTTGAAGACGGTTTGAAACTGGTATATCAAAGGGCTTTGGCAATGCAAGAGGCTTGCGAAATCAACCCTTCAGGAATGGCTGCTATATTGGGCTTAGAAGATGAAAAAGTTGAGGAAATCTGCGCTTCGATCAAAGAAGAAATTGTTGTACCCGCAAACTACAATTGCCCAGGGCAGCTAGTGATTTCGGGAAGCAATATAGGAATTGAAATTGCATGTGAGAAAATGAAGGAAGCAGGTGCTAAAAGAGCTCTTCCTCTTCCTGTAGGCGGAGCATTCCATTCTCCTTTAATGGAACCTGCGAGGGAAAAATTAGAAAAGGCAATCAAAGAGACTTCTTTCAACACCCCCATTTGCCCTGTATACCAAAATGTGAGTACTACAGCAGTGCTGGATGTTGAAGAAATAAAAAAGAACCTGATTGCACAACTTACAGCTCCGGTTAAATGGACACAATCTGTGCAAAACATGATCAAAGATGGTGCAGATATCTTTATTGAATGTGGCCCAGGAAAAGTTTTGCAAGGATTGGTTAAAAAAATCCACAAAGAAGCAGAGACAGCAAGTATATGACAATAGAAGCCCGGCACTTAATCCGGGCTTTTTTGATATTTTTCAACTTTGGATTTGTCTGTGCAAGACTGGAGCATCTGTGCTTGGGTTTTCCCAAAAACAGGATGTATAAATTCAGAAAGAATCTCCACCAGTGGAATCAACACAAATTTTCTCTCAGCAATATGGGGATGAGGAATCTTAAGGTCTTTTTCATCAATGACCCTTTTTCCTAAATAGAGAATATCTATATCCATTGTTCTATTTCCCCATTTCTCAACTCTTTCCCTCCCACATTCATTTTCGATTTCCCAAATTATCTTCAGTATTTCATTTGGCATGTGATCAGTTTGAAAAACCAAAACCTGATTGAGGTAACTTCCCGATGATTGTCCCCCCCAAGCTTCTGTTTCGAAAATAGAGGAAGATCCAAACAAGGGTCCAAATTTTTCACAGAGTTTCACCGTGGCTTTTTGTATCAGCGCAAACCTGTCCCCTAAGTTCCCTCCTATAATCAGAATTAGTTTTTCCATATCCTTTGACTACAATTATTAAACTTAATTAAAAAAGCGGTATTTTTAGTGCAAATTTAATTTGATCGATTATGAGATTTCTAGGGAATGTATTAGCCGTTATAGTGGGCTTATTGGTTTTTTCAGTAATGAGTTTTTTTATTTTTGCAGGATTGATTGCAATCATTTCAACCTCAGAGGATGATGTCACTGTAAAAAGCAATACAGTTTTGGTCATGGATCTTGAAGGTAGGGTATTGGTAGAGAGAACGAATGAAGATGATCCTTCATTTTCCAGTCTAAGTTTGTTCGGGGGAGTACCTACAGTAGGACTTACCAATCTAAAAAGAGCAATAGAAAATGCAAAGGAAAATGAAGACGTCAGGGGTATATACCTAAAGGCAGGTACTTTCTCTGCTGGTCAAGCCAATATGAAAGAATTGAGAGATAAACTCCTTGAGTTTAAAGAATCGGGAAAGTTTATTCTTAGTTATGGAGAGTTTTACTCCGAAAACGGCTATTATCTGAGTAGCGTTGCTGATGAGGTTTATCTCAATCCTGCCGGTCTTATGGAATACAATGGTTTTTCTTCCGAATTGATTTTCTTCACAGGACTTTTCAAGAAACTTGAGATAAAACCAGAGGTTTTCAGGGTAGGTGACTTCAAAAGTGCTGTTGAACCATTTTTGCTTGAAGAAATGAGTGATGAGAACAGGCTACAGACCGAATCATTTTTAAATGATCTTAATCAATTGGCCGTGAAGGAAGTTGCAGAAAGTAGGGGTTTGGATTTTGAAAGGGTCAATGAGATCAATTCAAAAATGCTTATCAGAAGGGTAAGTGACGCAGTTGATCTCAATATGATCGATGGCTTACATTACGAAGACCAGGTTTTGGATATTATCAGACAAAAGCTTGAATTGGAGGAAGATGATAAAATCCCTACCATCAATATTACAAGGATGAACAAGGCTACCAAGTCAAAAGGTAAATCATCCAAAAACAGGATTGCGGTCATTGTAGCAGAGGGTGAAATAATCAGTGGTGAATCTGAAGGCAGTATTGGTTCTGATGAGTTCACAAAAGAGATCAACAAAGCAAGAAAGAATAAAGATATCAAGGCTATTGTTCTAAGAATCAATTCTCCTGGAGGTTCTGCACTTGCTTCAGAGGTAATGTGGAGAGAGATCGAAAGAGCTAGAAAAGAAAAACCAGTAATTGCTTCTATGGGTGATGTAGCTGCATCAGGAGGTTACTATTTGGCAGCGGCAGCTGACACTATAGTTGCCCAACCCAATACCATTACTGGATCCATAGGGATATTTGCATTATGGTTTAATGCAGAAGGTCTTTTGAAAAATAAACTTGGTATTACGACAGATGTAGCAAAAACAGGTGAGTATTCTGACTTTCTCAGTCCTACAAGACAGCTTTCAGATACCGAAAGAAGTATATTTCAAGGATATGTTGAAGATGGTTATGATTTGTTTTTAGATAGAGTAGCAAGCGGAAGAGACAAATCCAAGGAAGAAATCAAAACTGTGGCATCAGGAAGAGTCTGGACGGGGAATCAGGCCTTGGAAAATGGGCTGGTAGACGTTTTGGGAAATTTGGAAAAAGCCATTGAAATAGCCGCAGAAAAAGCAGCTATTGCTGATGATTATAGGACAGTATATTATCCCCAGAAGAAGCCTTGGTTTGAG
Source organism: Mongoliibacter sp. (assembly GCF_007692705.1). Lineage (GTDB taxonomy): Bacteria > Bacteroidota > Bacteroidia > Cytophagales > Cyclobacteriaceae > Mongoliibacter. Next base: position 2,252 of record NZ_REBN01000225.1, on the reverse strand, counting down.
AGGTTTATGAATCAGTTTTCAAATGAAGTACAGGCCAGAATCGGTTATCAACAATTTGGTCCACTTTCTCCTTATATGAATGAATTGGAAAAATTGAAAAGAATGGAAGGGCTAATGCTTAGGATGCCATATGATATCAAGATAAAGTAAGGGGGTATTCCCTTACTTTATTTTTCTTGAAGTAAAATCTTCCAGGCCTCTTCTACAAATCCGTCTTCGAGTTTTTCTTTCGCTAATTGATGAAGGTGAAAAACATAACTTTCCTCGTCATTTTGAAACCGGACCTTAAACTCCTGTATTGTTGGATGCTGAGAATATTCTTTCAATTCATCAGATGTAGGTAATTGTTCTATGTTGCCTAGCCTACCAAGGTTGTTACCTGTAAGCACAGTGCTATTTCTAATTCCAAGAGGTATTTCATCTACTCCTACACCTTTATTTCGAAGAGGTTTCGGGATTTCAAAAAGTGCATTGCCATTTGCCCGACAGTACCAATCACCACCCATTCTTGATACAGAATCCAGTTTAAATGGATTGATTTTTCCATTTTGATCAAGAATTTCTTCTTGAATATGCACCATCAAAACTTCACAAATCACGAGATTCCCTGCTCCTCCCTCTTTCCCTGTAGGTAATACTTGTAAAACTTTACACTCAAATGAAACTGGAGATTCCTTTACCCTGGGAGGTTTGATGAGTAGTGATTTTTCCTCGGTAAGCCCCGACTTTACAAATTCGTTTACCCCTTTATCATATTCAGTACTTGCCAGAGACATTTGTTCCACCATAGTGAAATTAACCATGTTGATGACAACTTCCGGGACTTCTAATACATTATCAAGACTATGTTTGGTAGTGTTATCTCTTACTCTTCTTGAAGGTGAAAATACCAGAACCGGAGGATTGGATCCAAATACATTAAAAAAACTAAACGGACTAAGATTAACCTTTCCCTCTTTATCGATTGTACTGGCAAAAGCAATAGGTCTAGGAGCAATTGCCCCAAGCAGGTAACCATGTAATTCACCTGTACTGATATCCTTTGGGTTAATTGATTTCATATTCTATGGTTTACTTTATATAGATGGCTACAAAACTATTTTTTAAATCTCTAAATTAATGACTTCAATAAGATAAACCATGGCAATGCATCAGATTTCAAAATTCATTTCTAAAAGCATAATAATAGGATTCCTTCTTTTTGTATCCACTCAAACTCTAAATGGTCAAACAATCAATGTAGCCACTTATAATATCCGTTTTGATAATCCCGCCGATGAAGGAAATCTTTGGGCTGATAGATCGATACATTTAATCAATCAAATAATATTTCACAAAATGGATATTATTGGTACTCAAGAAGGCTTACATCATCAACTTGAAGAAATGAAAACAGCTCTAAATTTCCCCTACATTGGAGTTGGCAGAGACACAGGAGGCAAAGAGGGAGAATTCAGTGCCATATTTTATAACCCTGATAAGTTAGAATTGTTAGAGGAGGAAACTTTTTGGCTGTCAGATACTCCTACTGTACCATCCAAAGGTTGGGATGCTGCATTAAACAGAATTTGTACTTGGGGTAAATTCAAGACAGTATCGGGTACATCATTCTATGTGTTCAACATTCATTATGATCATATAGGTCAAAAAGCAAGAGAAGAAAGCAGTAAACTTGTTTTAAAAAAGATAGAAGAAATAAATACATCAAGGTTACCGGTAATCTTCATGGGAGATTTCAATGTGAATCCTGAAAACAAAGCGTATATGGAAATTGAAAAATACGATGACTTTTACGATTCAAGATTGGTATCGCAAACACCTTCAATTGGAAATCAAGGTACATTTAATGCTTTCGACTGGAATAGGTTACCTGAAGATATTATTGATCATATTTTTATCAGCCCTGGAATAAAAGTCCGTAGACATGGCATTTTGACAGACAATTATGGGAAAAAATACCCATCTGATCATTTCCCCGTGATGGCAGAAGTTGAATTTAATAGGTAAACCTAATTTTTAATAAAAAGCTCATCCCCTGATCATGATAAAAGAATATATCGATGATTTTAATTTAGCTCTGATTTTCATATAAACCTCTAGGCTCATAGAAGTTTATATGTAGTCAGTCTAATTTTAGTAGGCAAGAAATAAACTATATTGTTAGAAACCGTTAAAAACTTCACTAATACATTTGGTAAAAAAAACCCTTTAGATTTCTCCAAAGTGCATGAATAAATGAGGCTGTAATCCCG